>JAOPZU010000207.1 GCA_025963955.1 Solirubrobacterales bacterium | reverse complement strand
CGAGGGCGCCCTCGTGCGCGGCCGCCATCCAGGCGCGCGCCGACGGCTCGTCGCCGAACCCGTCCGCGTCACCCACGTCGGCGCCGGCGCAGAAGGCGCGCCCGGCCCCGGCGAGAACCACCACCCGCACGTCCGGCGACGCGGCGAGCGCCCGGAGTACGAGCGGCAGCCCGTCGAACAACGCCTGGTCCAGGGCGTTGAGCCGGTCCGGCCGGTCGAGCACGACCGTGGCGACGCCGTCCTCGCAGCGGACGTCCAGCCCGGCGGTGGCCGCCGCCTCGACGTGCACGCGCTCAGCAGTCCTTCTTGACGCGCTCGTACCTGAATCCCGACGCCGCGACGTCCTTCGGCCCGGTCAGCTTCGGGTCCCCCGGGTGCAGCACGTCGTTGTTCCGTCCCGGCTTCGGGTAGGGCACGAAGCTCAGGCCCTGGGAGGCCCCGAAGAGGCCGGAGTGCGTCAGCTCGAACGAGGTCTTGCTGATGTCGTCGGGCAGGCCCAGGGTCGAGTTCTCGCCGACGACGGGCATCAGGCGGATCGTGTGCCCGATCGCGTCGTAGGAGTTGGCCGAGGCACCGAGCCCCGTCGCGAAGGAGACGAAGTCGGGGACGTAGGGCTTGAGGTAGCGCAGCGCGGGGTTCGCCTGGCAGAGCACCGCCTTCAGCGACGGGAGGGTCTTCGCCAGCGGGGCCGACGCCTCGCGCGCGGCGGTGAGCGTGAGCTTGAGCTTCGGCGCGGCGCCGCTGAGCTGCGTCACGACGCTGCGCCCCTCCCGGGCCGCCGGGGCGAGTTCGCGGACCGCGGGCCGGACCTGGCGGACGGCGACCGCGAGGTTCGCGAGCACCGGCGCGGCGGCATCGGAGACCGAGCGGAGCGTGCCGGTGGTGGTGCGCACCTGCCGGAGCGTCCCCGGGAGCGTGGTGATGAGCTTGCGCACGGCGGCGTCGCGCTGGGCCAGGGCCGTGAACGTCGTCACCCCCTGCCTGGCCAGGACGCGGATGCTCTCCCCCCGCTCGCCGACGGCGTAGCCGATGTCGCCGAGCTGCTTCACGAGCTGCCCGATCTGCTCGCGGTCGCCGTGCAGGCGGGAGGTCAGGCTGGACCCTCCCTGGAGCACCCCGGCGACGTGGTCGAGCGTCGCTCCGAGCTGGGGCCCCCGGCCGTCGACGGCCGTGCCCAGGCCCTGGATCATCTTCCGCGCCTGGTCGCGCGTCCTGCCCTTGAAGATCGAGAGCAGCTGGTCCACGTCGACGTACTCGTCGTCGTTCGCCGGCGGCACGATGTCGTTCGCCGCCAGCATCTGCTGCGAGCGCCCGGGGATGATCTCCACGTAGTTCTCGCCGAGCGGCGTGCGGACGGCGAGGCGGGCCGTCGAGTCCTTTGGCAGCGGTTGCACCGCCGGGTCGTCGATGCGGATGTCCACAAGAGCCCCGACCCCCCGCCGGTGCACCCCCTGGACGGTGCCGACCCGTGCTCCGGCCATCGTGACGCTGACGCCCTGGCTCAGGCTGCCCGCCTGGGGCACGAGCGCCTTGACCTCGTAGGTGTGCCCCGTGGAGAGCGAGCCGCTCAGCTTGAACAGGGCGAGCATGACGGCCAGCGCCACGAGCCCGAACAGCGCGACGGTCACCAGGGAGCTGCGGATCGATCGTCTCTCAAGCATGCGCCGCTCCTACCGCTCGTCTTTGCTCGTCGGCACACGTCCGCCGATGGGGCCACCGGGCGTGCAGCCCTGGTAGGCGGATTCCTCGGGTGAGGGCAGGCCGGCCGTCTGCAGGCCCACGACCAGGTTGCCGCGCGGCGCCTGGCCGCGGGAGTCACCGTATTTCGTCATCGACGCGTCCCACTGGAAGAACCCCTGGATCCCCTTCTTGCAGAGGACGAGGTCGCGGGTGGTGTGGTCGACCGTGTCGATCTGCGGCCGTAGCGCGGCGACGGCGCTCGCCAGCGACGCGCTCAGCGGCTTGAGGCTCCGGGAGAGCGGGACGAGCCGGCGGACGGGCGCCTGCAGCGCCGCCAGAGCCGGCCGCGCGTCGGCGCTGAGCGCACGCAGCGCGGTCAACGCCGGCGGGAGCTTCCCGGCGACCGGCTCGAGGGACGCGAGCGCCCGGTTCACGTCGCCGAGCACCCCGCGGGTCGCCGTGAAGCTCGAGTCGATGCGGGACAGCGTCGGGGGCAGGGCGCGCAGCGTGGCGTCCAGGTCACCCGAGCCGGCCTGCAGCGTCGCGAGCGTGGTGCTGCCGTCGCGGACGAGCGTCCGGACCTGGACGTCGCGCCGGGCGAGCTCACCCGTGAGGATCCCGGTGTTGTGGATCAACCGCTCGGTGTTCGCCTTGCGCCGCGCGAGCTGCTGCGTGAGCTTCTCCGCCGCCTTCAGCAGCGGCGTCGCGGCGACGAACGCGTCGCCGAGCTGCTGCCCGTTGTCGTCCAGGCCCTGGCCGAGATCGGCGAGCAGGACCCGGAGCCGGGCGCGCGTGCGGCCGTTGAAGACGTTGAGCACGTCGTCGACGGCGACGGGGGTGCTCGTCTGGGAGGGCGGGAGCGGGTGGCCGGCGCGGGCTTCACCGGTCGCCGGGGTGCCGCGGTCCACGACGTCGAGGAACTGGTCCTCGAGCGCGCTGTTCGGACGCAGCTCGGCCTTCGCGTCGTTGTAGATCGGGCCGTACTTCTTCTCGATCTTGACGGTCACCACCGCCTTGCCGTCCTGCAGCTTCACGCCGCTGATCCGGCCCGCGGGCACGCCCTTCACGCGGACGTCGTTCAGCCCGGGCCGCACGGCGCGGGCCGAGTCCACGGTGAAGGAGACCTCGCGGGAGCTCTTGACGAGCGTCGGCGCGACGTGCGAGAAGATGTAGCCCGCGCCGAGCAGCGCCACGCCGAACCCGAACAGCAGCACGGCGAAGTCCAGGCGGGAGCGCTTGGCCTCGAGCTTGACCCGCCCGCTGGTCAGGCGCTCGGTCAGGTGGTCGCGGACGTCGGTCATCGCTTGCTCCCGGCCGCGGGCGACGGCGCGATCGGCGGCGTCGGCTTCAGCGGGTTGTAGTTCACGTAGCTGCTGACGATGTCCTGCAGCCGGCGGCACTCGACGAGCTTGCCGTGCTTGTCCGGGTTGCCGGCGTAGATCTGGCAGGGCAGGTAGAACGGCGAGCTGCCGGAGCTGAACGGGAAGCGCAGGACGTGGCCGTTCTGGTCGATCTGCGCCGCGACGTTCGCCAGGCCGCCGGCGCCCGGACCGACCATCTCGGCCGTCGTGAACCCGGTGTCGGGGTCCTTCTCGTTGAAGGAGGGGAGGATCGACCGGTCGAGCCGGGTGAGGCTCGGCGCGACCTCGTCGAGCAGCGGGAGCCCGGACCGGGAGGCGGAGGCGAGCGACCGCACGGCGGGCCGCAGGTCGCGCAGCAGTGGGCGGGCCCGGTTGAGCAGGCGATCGGCGCCGGTGAGGACCGGGCGCAGCTCGGCCAGCGCGGGCGCCACCTGGCTCGCGGGACCGCGCAGCT
>JAOPZU010000279.1 GCA_025963955.1 Solirubrobacterales bacterium | reverse complement strand
ACGCGCAGTACGCGGCCACGGGCATGCTCGGCGAGCAGGTCCGCGAGTTCAAGGGCATGGTCAAGGCGCTGCACAAGGCGGGCATCGAGGTCATCCTCGACGTGGTCTACAACCACACCGCCGAGGGCAACCACCTGGGCCCGATGCTCTCCTTCCGCGGCGTCGACAACGCCACCTACTACCGCCTGGTGCCCGACGACAAGCGGCACTACATGGACTACACCGGCACCGGCAACACGCTCAACGCCGTGGAGCCCGAGGTCCTGCGGCTCATCATGGACTCGCTGCGGTACTTCGTCATCGACTGCCACGTGGACGGCTTCCGCTTCGACCTGGCCAGCGCACTCGCCCGCGGGCTCTACGACGTGGACCGCCTGAGCGCGTTCTTCGACACGATCCACCAAGACCCCGTCCTCTCCCAGGTCAAGCTCATCGCCGAGCCGTGGGACGTCGGGCCGGGCGGCTACCAGGTGGGGAACTTCCCGGTGCTGTGGTCGGAGTGGAACGGCCCCTACCGGGACGTCATCCGCGACTTCTGGCGCGGCGAGGCGCCGCTGAACGAGTTCGCGCAGCGCTTCACCGGCTCGAGCGACCTCTACGGCGACGACGGCCGCCGCCCGTTCGCGTCGATCAACTTCGTCACCGCGCACGACGGCTTCACGCTGGCGGACCTGACGGCGTTCAACGAGAAGCACAACGAGGAGAACCTCGAGGACAGCCAGGACGGGACGGACGACAACCGCTCCTGGAACTGCGGCGCCGAGGGGCCGACGGAGGACGCGGAGGTCAACGAGCTGCGCTGGCGCCAGCGGCGCAACTTCCTCACGACCCTGCTGCTCTCCCAGGGCGTGCCGATGCTGCTGGGCGGGGACGAGATGGCGCGCTCGCAGGGCGGCAACAACAACGCCTGGTGCCAGGACAACGAGGTTTCCTGGTTCGACTGGAACCTCGACGAGGACGCGGTCGCGCTGCAGGACTTCACGCGCCGCGTCGTCGCCCTGCGCCACGCGGAGCCGGTCTTCCGCCGCGAGCAGTTCCTGGAGGGCGACGACGCCGACACCGTCCTGCCGGACATCTGGTGGTTCCGCCTCGACGGCCGCCGCATGACGCGCAAGCAGTGGGAGGACGACGAGCTGCGCTGGCTCGGCGTCTTCCTGAACGGCTCGAGCACGTCCATGCGGGACGAGCGCGGCCGCCCGGTGGAGGGCGACTCCTTCCTGCTGCTCATCAACGCGAGCGAGCACGACGTGGAGTTCCAGCTGCCCGCCGCGCGCTTCGGGGCGTCGTGGTGGCTGGAGGTGACGACGGCGCAGCCGGAGGCGGAGGCGCGCTCGCGGCGCTGGGCCGCCCGTGACGAGGTCTTCATCACCGCCCGGTCGATGACGATGCTGCGGCGGGTCACGCCGTGAAAGCATTTCGCGCGACCTACCGCCTGCAGCTGGGGCCGGGCCTCGGGTTCGCCGAGGCCCAGGCGCTGCTGCCCTACCTCGACGAGCTGGGGATCTCCCACCTGTACCTGTCGCCGGTGTGGCAGGCGCGGCCCGGGTCCACGCACGGCTACGACGTGGTCGAGCCGGCGGCGGTCTCGAAGGACCTCGGCGGCGAGGCGGGGCTGCGGGCGCTGTCGGCCGCGGCGCGGGAGCGGGGGATGGGCCTGCTCCTGGACGTCGTGCCGAACCACATGGCGACGGACGACGCGAACCCCTACTGGAGCGACCCGGTCCGGCGCGAGCAGTTCTTCGACGTGGACGCCGCCACCGGCCACCACCGTCGCTTCTTCGACATCGACGAGCTCGCGGGGGTGCGGCAGGAGGACCCGGAGGTCTTCGCCGCGACCCACGCGAAGGTCGTGGAGCTCGTCGCCGACGGCGTCGCGGACGGCATCCGCGTCGACCACCCGGACGGCATGAGCGACCCGGCGGGCTACCTGCGCGACCTGCGTGAGGCCGGGGTGGCGCACGTCTGGGTGGAGAAGATCCTGGAGAACGGCGAGGTCCTGCGACCGACGTGGCCGACCGAGGGCACCACGGGCTACGAGTTCTGCGTCGACGTGCAGGGGCTGTTCGTCGATCCGGCCGGCGAGGCGCCGCTGACCGAGCTGTGGACGGAGCTCAGCGGCGACGCCCGCCCGTTCTCCGCCTGGGCCGACGAGGCCAAGGCAGAGCAGGCGTCCACCACGTTCACGCGCGAGGTCGAGCGGCTGCAGCGCGTCGCCGACGTCCCCGGGACGCTCGAGGGCCTGAGCGCGCTGCACATCTACCGGACCTACGTGGACCCGGTCACGCGCGAGGTGTCGCCGGAGGACCGCGAGGCCGCCGCGGTGCTGCCGGACGCCGTCCGCCGCGCGCTGCTGCTGGAGGACGAGGCGGTGCCCGCCGAGTGGGTCGTCCGCTTCCAGCAGACCTCCTCGCCTGTGATGGCTAAGGGCGTGGAGGACACCGCCTTCTACCGCTACCTGCGGCTGCTCGCGCTGAACGAGGTCGGCGGGGACCCCGGCCGCTTCAGCCTTCCCGTCGCGGCCTTTCACGACGCGAACGCGGCACGCGCGGAGCGCTACCCGCACAACCTGCTGGCCACGAGCACCCACGACACGAAGCGCAGCGGCGACGCGCGCGCCCGGCTCGGCGTCCTCGCCGGGCTCGGTCAGGAGTGGGCCGGCGCGGTGCGTCGCTGGCGGACGGACAACGTGGCGCTGCGCGCGTCCGACACCGCACCGACGGCCACCGAGGAGCTGCTGATCTACCAGACGCTCATCAGCGTCTGGCCGATCGAGATGGACCGCCTGGAGCCGTACCTCATCAAGGCGATGCGGGAGGCGAAGCAGGGGACGAACTGGATCGAGCCGGACGAGGCGCACGAGCGCGCGGTGCTCGACTTCGCCGCCGCCCTCCTGGAGCACGGGCCGTTCCGCTACGGCTTCGACGGCTGGGCGGCGCGCGTCGCCGACGCGGGCGCCCGCGCCGCGCTGGGGCAGACGCTGCTGAAGCTCACGAGCCCTGGCGTTCCCGACGTCTACCAGGGGGACGAGACGCTGTTCCTCGCCCTGGTGGACCCGGACAACCGGCGGGAGGTCGACTGGGACGCGCGGCACGCGGCGCTCGACGCGCTGCGCGCCGGCGAGCCGCCGGCCCGTGAGCACGCGAAGCTCCACCTCGTGTGGAAGGCGCTGCGGCTGCGGGCGGAGCTGCCCGCGGCCTTCACCGGGACCTACACGCCGATCCCGGCGGGCGAGGGCGTCTGCGCGTTCCTGCGCGGGGAGGACGTCCTGGTCGCCGTGGCCGTTCGCGACACCGCCACGGGTGCGGAGGGCTGGGCGCTGCCGGCCGCCGCGGCGGGGCGGTGGCGCTCCGTCCTGGACGACGCGGAGCACGAGCTGCCGGACGGCGCCTCGCTGGCGAGCGTCCTGGGCCCGGACGGGCGGGCGCTGCTGCGGCGGGCCTGAGCCGGGCGGGGTCGGATCCGGGCGGGCAGCCCGGCACGCTCGTCTAAGATCCGCAGCTTGCCGTCCCGCGTCCTGATCGTCACCTGGGAGTACCCGCCGATCGTCGAGGGCGGGCTCGCGCGGCACGCCCGGAAGCTGTCCGAGCAGCTCGTGCGGGACGGGATCGAGGTGCACGTGCTGACGCGGGGCGACCGGGACGGACCCGTCCGCGAGGAGCGGCACGGCGTGATCGTCCACCGGGTGCCCGAGCCGGCCTACCCGCCGGGGCTGAACGCGTTCGTCGGCTGGGTGCGGCAGTTGAACGACGACCTGCTCGCGGCGGGGCGGGCGCTGGCTCGCGAGCTCGACGTAGACCTCGTGCACGGCCACGACTGGCTCGTGGCGATCGCGGCCAAGCGGCTGGCCGACGCCGTCGGCTGCCCCCTCGTGGCCACCGTCCACGCGACCGAGTTCGGGCGCCACCAGGGCTGGGTGCACGTCGCGCCGCAGTCGGACATCCACCGCACCGAGCGCTGGATGGTGCACACCGCCGACCAGGTCATCGTCTGCTCGCACTACATGCGCGGGCACGTGGCGGACATCTTCGACATCGACGAGTCGCGGATCGCCGTGATCCCGAACGGGATCGATCCCGGGGACCTGCAGCCGGTCCCGGACGTCACGACGCTCCGTGCGCGATTCGCGGAGCCGCACGAGCGGCTGATCCTGCTCGTCGGCCGGCTCGTCTACGAGAAGGGCTTCCAGGTCGCGCTCGACGCGCTGGGCGGCCCGGACGGCGTGCTCGAGCACGTCCCGGACGTGCGCTTCCTCGTCGCCGGCTCGGGGACGGCCGACGCGGACCTGCGCGCCCAGGCCACCCGGCTGGGCCTGGACGAGCACGGCACGTTCCTCGGCTGGATCGGCGACGACGCGCTGCACTCGCTCTACCGCATCGCCGACCTCACGGTGGTGCCGTCGCTGTACGAGCCCTTCGGGCTCGTCGCCCTCGAGGCGATGGCCTCTGACTGCCCCTGCATCGTCGCCGACACCGGCGGCCTGCGGGAGGTCGTCCCGCCCGGGGAGCAGGTGGGGCTGCGCTTCAACGGCGGGGACGCGAAGCACCTGGGCACGATGATCGAGCGGCTGCTGACCGACGCCGACCTGCGCGACCGTCTCGTCGTGCAGGCGCGCGAGCACGTCCTCGCGTTCGACTGGGTCGACGTCGCGCGGCAGACGCGCGAGGTCTACGACGCCCTGCTGACCGGGCGCGTGACCCGGGTGCGCTGAGCGTCCGGCGGCCGCGGTTCCCCGAAGCCCGGCGCGAGGAGGCTCAGCGGATGAGGCCGGTGCGCAGGGCGACGGCCACCGCAGCCGCGCGGTCCGAGACGCCCATGCGCGCGTAGATGCCCTCGAAGGTGCGCTTGACCGTGGAGGGGCTCAGGTGCAGCTCGGCGGCGATCTGCGCCACCGAGGCGCCCTGCGCGGCGCGGCGGATGACCTCGAGGTCCCGCGGCGCCAGGACCCGCGCGTCGAGCTCGCTGCGGCGCCGGTCGAAGAAGTGGCCGAGCTCGTAGCCGA
>JAOPZU010000258.1 GCA_025963955.1 Solirubrobacterales bacterium | reverse complement strand
CGGCCGGCTCGGACTCCCAGAAGCTGGGGTTCGGCGCCAGCGCGTCGCGCTCGGCCCCGGCGTTGCCGGCGTTGTTCACCAGGATGTCGACGGGGCCCAGTTCGTCTCCGATCGCGGCAACCATGTCGGTCACGCTCCCGGGGTCGCTGACGTCGGCCTGCACGCCGAACGCGCGGCCGCCCGAGTCGCGGATGGACGAGGCCACGTCAGCGGCGCGTTCGGGGAAGAAGTCGTTGACGGCGACCGCCGCGCCGAGCTCGGCGAGCATGCGTGCGGTGGCCTCCCCCACGCCCTGCCCGGCGCCGGTCACGAGCGCGACCTTTCCGGTGAGGTCGAGAAGCTGTCCGAGCGACGGCGTCGTCTGCTGCTGCGTGGTCATCGAGTGCTTCCGTTCGTAATGGTGTTGGCGGCCGCGGAGGGGGCGCGCGGCTCGCGGCCGAACGCCTCCCGAGCGATGATGAGCTTCTGGATCTGTGGGGTGCCGTCGCCGATTAGCAACGAGGAGACGTCACGGCGCATGGCCTGCAGGGGCATCTCGTCCGACCAGCCGACGTGGCCGTGCAGCACGACGCAGTCCTCGATCGCACGCAGGGCCAGCTGCGGGGCCCACCACTTGACCATCGCGGCCTCACGGGTGTGCGGACGGCCGGCCATGCGGAGGCTGAGCGCCCGGTAGCACAGCCAGCGGGCGGCTTCGAGCTGGGTGAGGTGCTCGGCGATGGGGAACGTGACGCCCTGGTAGCTTGACAGCGGCTGGCCGAAGCTGTGGCGTTCCCGGGTGTACTTCACGGTCATGTCGATCGCGGCCTCCGCGGTGGCGATCGCCATCAGCCCGAGCAGGCTGCGGGTGTAGTCGAACTCGCGCAGGACGAGGGAGAGGCCGCGTCCCTCCTGGCCCATCAGCCGCGACTCGGGGACGAAGGTCTGGTCGAGGGTGATGGAGCCGCGGCCGACGGGGCGCAGCCCCGGGTCCCGGAAGCGCTGCCGGGTGATCGTCGCGTCGTCGAGATCGACGAGAAAGGCGGTCGGTCCGGCGCTGCTGCGGGCGAAGACGATCGCCATGTGCGCGGACGGCAGGCCGGTGATCGACGTCTTCTCGCCGCTGAGGCGCCAGCCGCCCTCGACGCGCTCGGCGACGGCCTTCATGCCACCGGCGTCCGAGCCGGACTCCGGCTCGGTGAGGCCGAGGCAGAGCTTCAGCTCCCCGGCGAGCAGCGCGGGTAGCAACTCGGGACCGAGGTGCGGCTCGCGCTCGATGAGGCCGCCCTCGGCGGTCGAGGAGAAGACCATGTACGCCGCGTTGAAGTCCGCGCGGGCGATCTCCTCGCAGGCGATGCCGGCGGCCAGGTGGTCAGCGCCCTGCCCCCCGTGTTCGGCCGAGACCTCGATCCCGATGAGGCCCTGCTCGGCGAGGAGGCGATAGACGTCGGCCGGGAACGTGTCGCTGAGGGCGCGCTCCAGGTAGCCGGGCGCGAGCTTGGCCTGGGCGAAGGAGCGGACGCTCTCGCGAAAGGCTTCGAGTTCGTCGCTGAGGATGCAGGGCAGCGGCTGGGCGGTGAGGGTGCTCATCATGTCCTTTTGGTCAGGCGAAGACGGGCCGGCGGCCCTCGGAGAACGCGGCGAGCCCCTCGGCGACGTCCGTGCTGTGCAGGTGGCGCAGCAAGACGGCGAGTTCGTGGTCGAGGGCCTCCTCGACGGGACGGCCGAGGCCGTCTTCGACGAGGTCCTTCGCAGCGGCCAGCATCTGCCGGCTCCGGGTGGCGAGGGTGGCGCAGAGCTCGTCCACCGCGGTCTCGAGCTGGTCGGCCGGGACCACGCGGTTCACGAGGCCGAGGCGGTGCATCTCGGCCGCGCTCACCGGCGTGCCCGTGAAGAGGAGCTCCTTGGCCCGGGCGGCGCCGATGCGCTGCGGCAGCCGGACGGACGCGCCGCCTCCGGGCAGGACGCCGTAGGTGGCGTGCCCGTCACCCATCGGGGCGTCCTCGGCGGCGACGACGAGGTCGCAGGCGAGGACGAGCTCCAGACCGCCGGCGATGGTCAGGCCGTTCACGGCTGCGATGACCGGTGCCGGATGGGCGGCGAGCCGGCGGATGACGGCGTTCGCGCCGGCGAGTAGTTGCTCGATCGCGCTCAGGTCGTCCAGGCCGCGCAGCGCGGCCTTCAGGTCAGCGCCGGCGCAGAAGACCCGGCCGGTTCCGGTGAGCACGACGGTGCGCGCCTGGTCGCTCAGCGCCCGGTCGAGGCCTGCGTTCAGGCCCGCGACGACGTCCGCATCGATCGCGTTCATCTTCTCCGGCCGGGTCAGGCGGATCCAGGCGGCAGACCCGCGTAGCTCATAGCTCGTCGCGGGAGCGGTGGTGTCGGTCATGCGGCTCTCCTGGGCGTCGTTCGGGGCATGTCCGAACCGTCCCAGTCCTCGCAGGGGGCGCCTATCGGCCAAAGGGTTGACGTGGGGTCACCCTTCGGCCGATAGCTGCGCCAGGGGTGGTGGGTCAGGCTGCGTTCATGCTCAAGGACATCCATGTGGCCGGCGTCGGGATGACGCAGTTCGGCAAGCAGCTGGACCGCAGCTTGCGCTCGATGGCCGAGGAAGCGGTGCGGGACGCGCTCGCAGACGCCGGCGGCGGGCCTGAGGCGGTCGAGTACGCGTTCTTCTCCAACGCCGTGGCGTCGCTCATCACCGGGCAGGCCTGCGTGCCCGGGCAGGTGGCCCTGCGTCACACGGGGCTGCTGGGCATCCCCATCGTCAACGTGGAGAACGCGTGTGCCTCCGGGTCCTCCGCGTTCTCGCTGGCCTGCATGACACTCCAGGCCGGCGCGGTCGACGTCGTCATCGTCGTCGGCGCGGAGAAGCTCTCTCATCCGGACAAGGCCAAGAGCTTTGCCGCCTTCGCCTCGGGCTATGACCAGGAGGAGCCGCCGTCGCTCACGCGCGATCAGCCCGGTGGCGGCGCCGGCCGCTCCGTGTTCATGGACGTCTACGCGGATATGGCGCGCACCTACATGGGGCGCTCCGGAGCGACGGCCGAGGACTTCGCGAACGTCGCGGTCAAGGCTCACGCCCACGGCGCCCTGAACCCCAAGGCCCAGTACGGCGACCCGCTCGACACGGACGGCGTGCTCGCCAGCCGCGCCATCGTCGACCCCCTGACCCTGCTGATGTGCTCACCCCTGAGCGATGGGGCCGCCGCCATCGTCCTGGCCACCGACCGCGGGCTGGAACGCCTGAACGCCACCCCGGTCCGCGTGCTCGCCGCCACCGTCATCTCCGGCCGTGATCGCGTGAACGGGGACGCCAGCTCGCCCGAACGCGCCGCGAAGATCGCCTACGCGACCGCAGGCGTCGGTCCGGCCGACATCGACGTGGTCGAGCTGCACGACGCGGCCGCCCCCGCCGAGCTCATCGTCACGGAGGAGCTTGGACTCTGTGAACCCGGCGGCGGCCCGGAGCTGCTGCGCTCGGGCGAGACCGCCCTCGGCGGCCGCGTCCCCATCAACCCCAGCGGCGGGCTCCTCTCCAAGGGCCATCCGATCGGCGCCACGGGCGTGGCGCAGATCGTCGAGCTCGTCGATCAGCTTCGCGGACGCTGCGGCGCACGACAGGTCGACGGTGCCACCGTCGCGCTCGCCGAGAACGGCGGCGGCTACCTCGAGAACGACGCGGCCGTGGCCACCGTCACGATCCTCGGCCGCTGACCGGCATGACCGCCCCAGCCCCACCCACCTCGCACGATTTCGACTGGCTGATCGTCGGCTCCGGCTTCGGCGGGAGTGTCGCCGCGCTCCGCCTGGTCGAGAAGGGCTACCGGGTCGGGGTGCTCGAGTGCGGGCGCCGGTTCGAGGATCACGAGTTCCCCGAGCGGCTCAGCCAGGTGCGGCGCAGCGTGTGGATGCCCAGGCTCGGGCTGCGCGGCATCCTGCGGCTGACCGCGTTCAAGGACGTGATGATCCTCAGCGGCAGCGGGGTCGGCGGCGGCAGCCTCGTCTACGCGCAGACGCTCTACCGCGCCAAGGAGCGCTTCTTCGAGCAGTGGCGCGAGGTCAGCGGCCAGGCCCCGGACCTCACCCGTCACTACGACACCGCCGAGCGGATGCTCGGCGTCAGGACGACCCCCCGGCGCACCGCCTCAGACGACCTCATGCTCGCCATGGCCGGCGACATGGGCGCCGCCGTCAGCTTCCAGCCCGCCCGTGTCGGGGTCTTCTTCGGCGAGGCCGGTGTGACGGTCCCGGATCCCTACTTCGACGGCGCCGGGCCGCCCCGCACCGGCTGCATCGAGTGCGGCCAGTGCATGGTCGGGTGCCGCACCGGCGCGAAGAACACGCTCGTGAAGAACTACCTCTGGCTCGCCGAGCGCCTCGGCGTGAAGGTCCTGCCCGACCGCGCGGTCACGTCGATCGCCCCCCTCGGGGCCGGCGACGGCTCGTCCGGCTACACCGTCTCCACCGAGCGGTCCGGAGCGAACCTGCGCAGGGGCACCCGCACGCTCACCGCCGGCGGCGTGATCGTCGCGGCCGGCGCGCTCGGCACGAACCTCCTGCTCGCCCGCTGCAAGGACGAAGGGACGCTGCGGGTCTCCGACCGCCTCGGCCACCTCGTGCGCACGAACAGCGAGTCGCTGACCGCCGTCACCGTGCCGGATGACCGCGGCTGGGCCGACTCGTTGTCGATCACCTCCAGCATCTTTCCCGACGCCGACAGCCACGTGGAGTTCGTCACCTACGGCCGTGGCGGCGACCTCATGGGCGCGATGTTCACGCTCCTGACCCCGGACGGGACGCGGCTCACGCGCCCGCTGAAGCTCGTCGGCCAGATCCTCCGCCACCCCGTCCGGTTCGCCCGCTCGAACAACCTGCGCGGCTGGTCACGCCGGTCGCTGCTGACCGGGGTGATGCAGTCACTCGACAACTCGATCCGGCTCGTGCCCAAGAAAACCGGGCGGGGACGGCGGCTGCGGCTGACCA
>JAOPZU010000257.1 GCA_025963955.1 Solirubrobacterales bacterium | reverse complement strand
AGGCCGTCGCGGAGCCGCTGGACGACGACGAGCGCCCCCTGGGCGTGCGGGCGGTGCCCGCCGCGAGCACCGTTCCGGCGGGCCTGCTCGCCGACCGCCACGCGCCGCGTGTCGTGCTCGGCGACTTCGACCGCTGGGCGATCCGGGTCCTCGCCGTGGCGGCGGCGACGTGCTTCCTCCTGCTGCTGTTCTCGCTGCTGAAGCTCTTCGTCTGACGGTCCCGCGGGCGGGTCACGCCCCTCGCTAGGGTCAACGGGCCATGGCCGACCGACCTGACGAGCTCTTCCTGATCGACGGCAACTCGCTGGCCTACCGGGCGTTCTTCGCGCTCCCGGAGTCCATCGCGACGTCGACCGGCCAGCCGACGAACGCGATCTTCGGGTTCGCCTCCATGCTCGTGAAGCTGCTCACCGAGTACGGGGTCAAGCCGACGATCGTGGTCTGGGACGCGGGCAGCTCCGGCCGCAAGGAGATGTCCGCGGACTACAAGGCACAGCGGACCTCGCGCCCGGACCTGCTGAAGGAGCAGTGGCCGCATCTGCTGGAGATCGTCGACGCCTTCGGCTACCGCAACACCCACGTGGACGGCTACGAGGCGGACGACGTCATCGCGTCGATCGCGCAGCGCGCCCGCGAGGCCGACCCGCCCATCCGCTCCGTCGTCGTCACCGGGGACCGCGACGCCTTCCAGATCATCGACGACGACGGCATGGTCGCCATCATGGCGACCGGGCGCGGCATCACGGACACGAAGCTCTACGACCGGCAGGCCGTGATCGACCGCTACGGCCTGGTCCCGGAGCTGATCCCCGACTTCTACGGGCTCAAGGGCGACACGAGCGACAACATCCCGGGCGTCCCCGGGATCGGCGACAAGACGGGCGCCGCGCTGCTGCAGCAGTTCGGGGACCTGGAGGGCGTGCTCGCGAACGTCGAGAACATCTCGGGCGCCAAGCGCAAGGAGAACCTCACGATCCACGCGGACAACGCGCGGCTGTCCAAGCAGCTCGCGACGATCCTGCGGGACGTCCCGACGGACATCGACGTGACCCACGAGGCCGCCCGCGAGCCGGACCGCTCGCGGCTGCGCGAGGTCTTCCGGCAGTTCGAGCTGCGGGCCCCGCTCTCGCGGCTCGAGGAGGCGCTCGGCGACAACGCCGGCCCGGGCGACGGCATCGGCGACGGGAGCGGCGGCGCCCCACCGACGCAGCTCGTGGGGGACGTGCAGCTTGCCGCGCGGGTGCGGGAGGCGACGATCGCCGACCTGCGCGTCCTGCCGCCGGGGCTGGAGGTCGCCGTCGCGTTCACGGTCCCCGAGGCGCCGGAGGGCGAGCTCTTCGCGCTCGACGCGCAGGCGCGCTTCGGCGTCTGGGCCGGGGCGGGGGGCGTCCTCGTCGGCCCGTGCGCGGACCCGGCGGAGGTCATCGCAGCCCTTGGTGACCGGCCGGTGCTGATGCACGACGCCAAGGCGACGAAGCCGGTCCCGGCCGCGCTGGCCCACGACACGCTGCTCGGCGCGTACCTGCTCGAGCCGGCCCGCCGCGGCTACCCGTTCACCGAGCTGTGCGAGGAGCGCGGCCTGGCGACCGGGATCGAGGACCCGGCAGCCCGGGCGGCGCTGCTGGTGAGCGCGCTCGCCGCGTGGCAGCGCGAGCAGCTCGCCGAGCGCGGGCTGCAGGAGCTGATGGACGAGGTCGAGCTGCCGCTGGTGGCGGTCCTCTCGGACATGGAGGCCGCCGGCATGCGGCTCGACAAGGGGCGCCTGGCGCTCATCAAGACCCGCGTGGACGACGAGATCGCCGCCCTCGAGCGGGAGGTCTGGGAGCTCGCGGGGGAGGAGTTCGTCCTCGGCTCCCCGCAGCAGCTGGGGCACATTCTCTTCGAGAAGCTCGGCCTGTCCCGCAAGCGCCGCGGCAAGACCGGGTTCTCGACCGACGCGCGCGTGCTGCAGGCGATCCGCGACGAGCACGCGATCATCCCCAGGATCGAGCGCTGGCGGGAGCTGAACCAGCTGTCGAAGACCTATCTCGACGTGCTTCCGGCCCTCACGGACGCCGAGGACCGGATCCACACGACCTTCCTGCAGGCCGTGGCGCAGACCGGACGGCTCTCCTCGACCAACCCGAACATGCAGAACGTGCCGGTGCGGACGGAGCTCGGGCGCGAGATCCGCGGCTGCTTCCGCGCGGCGGAGGGGCACGTCCTGGTGTCCGCCGACTACTCGCAGGTCGAGCTGCGGATCCTCGCCCACGTAGCCGGTGAGCAGGTGTTGAAGGACATCTTCCTGCGGGGTGAGGACGTCCATACCGCCACGGCGTCGACCGTTTTCGACAAGCCGGCGGACGCGCTGACGCCGATGGACCGCTCGAAGGCGAAGATGATCAATTACGGCATCGTCTACGGGCTGTCGGACTTCGGCCTCGCCGACCGGCTGAACATCCCGCGGGAGGAGGCCAAGCTCTTCATCGACACCTACCTCGAGCGCTTCCCGGCGGTCGCGGCGTTCATGGCCTCGACGATCGAGCAGGCGAAGGAGCAGGGGTACGTCACCACGCTCTACGGGCGCCGGCGGCAGATCCCTGAGCTGCGGGCGCGGAACTACCAGGTGCGAACCCTCGGCGAGCGCCTGGCGGTCAACACCGTGATCCAGGGGACGGCGGCCGACGTGATGAAGCTCGCGATGATCGGGGCGGCGCGGGCGCTGGCCGACTCCGGCCTGTCCGCGCGGCTCGTGCTGACGGTGCACGACGAGCTCGTCCTCGAGGCGCCGGAGGCGGAGGCCGACGCGATCTCCGCGATGGCGGTCGCCGCGATGACGGCGCCGTGGACGTTCGAGCCGCCGCTGGCGGTGGACGTCGGCTCCGGCGTCTCCTGGATGGACGCCAAGTAGGGCAGGTGGGGAGCGCGCGAGCGGGCAGTATGGTCGCGGGCGTGATCGACATCAGCGCCCATGACCGCTTCGTCCTGCGCCAGCGGCTCAAGCTCGTCATCAACCAGTACGAGTTCTCGGTGCCGGGGGAGGACGGGACGGACGGCGAGTCGTTCTGCTTCGTCGAGCAGCGCCGCTTCAAGTTCAAGGAGGACATCGGGTTCTTCGCGGACGAGACGAAGACGACGCCCCTGATGCGGATCCTCGCCCGGCAGCGCTTCGACCCGAAGGCCCGCTACGACATCGCCACCGCGGACGGCACCGCGATCGGGCAGATCCAGAAGGTCTTCGGCAAGTCGATCTTCCGCTCGACCTACACGCTCTTCAACGGCGACGGCGAAGAGGTCTGCGTCGCACGCGAGAAGTCGGTGGGCAAGGCGCTCTTCCGGCGCCTCATCGGCTTCGTCCCCTACGTCGGCGGCTACGCGGACTGGCTGCCGATCGCCTACGACTTCGAGTTCGTCCGCGATCCCGAGGGCGACGCCGAGGTCCTGGCGCTCAACGTCCGCCGCCGCTTCAAGTGGCGCGACATCTACGACATCGACGCCTCCGCCGACACCGCCCGCATCCTCGACCGGCGCCTGCTGCTGGCGGCGACGGTGGGCATGGACGCGTTGCAGGCGCGGTAAAGGCGCTCGGCGGGAGGATTGTCCCGCTCAGCGAGGGACGATCCTCCGCCGGACGCAGCCGCCGGCCGGCCTCAGGCCGCCGT
>JAOPZU010000222.1 GCA_025963955.1 Solirubrobacterales bacterium | reverse complement strand
AGCACGCCGCGCTCGCGCTCGTCGAGCGCCTGGCCCGCCGAGGCCTGCTGACGAGCGACCGCCTGCGCCCGGCGCTCGTTACGCTGTCGCGTAACACGGACTGGTGGACCCGCCGCGGCGCACCCGCCTACGGCCGCTCGATCGGCCGCGGTGAGGATCCGATCACGTTGAAGTACGTCCCCGGCTCCGGCCTGGTCCTGCACCAGCTGGCGAGCTGGGGCAAGGTGAACTGGCTGGCGGGGTCCTGCCTGCGCGACCCGATCCACTGCCCGCGCCGCCGCCTGCGGGCGGGGGTCGACACCCTCATGGGTCTGGCCGTCCGCCGGGACGGCATCGTCCGCGCCGAGTCCTACTTCCCGTTCGGCCGTGCGCGGGCGCCCTGGATCAGCGCGATGACGCAGGGGACGCTCATCCAGGCGCTCGTGCGGACGGGCACGGTGCTGCACGCTCCGGGCGACCGCCGCCGCGCCCGCGCGGCGCTCGGGGCCTTCGCGCTCCCCCCGCCGGTCGGGGTGTCCGTCCCGGCCGTCGGCGGGCGCCACTTCCTCATGTACTCCACCGACCCTGGCCTGCGCGTCCTCAACGGGCACCTGCAGGCGCTGACCGGGCTTCGTGACCTCGCGACCCTCGGCGGTTCGGCGCGGGCGGCGCGGTTGTTCCGCGCGGGCGAGCACGCGGCGCGCGCGGAGCTCCGGGCGGACGACACGGGTGCGTGGTCGCGGTACGCGGACGGCGGCGCCGAGGCGAGCGTCCCCTACCACGTCCTCGTCACCGGCTTCCTGGGGAACCTCTGCGACCGCCATGCGGGCCGGCGCTACTGCGCGGCGCAGCGGCGCTTCCGCCGCTACCTGGCCGAGCCGACCCGGGTCGTGCTGCGGGCGGCCCGGCGACCCCGGCCGCACCGGGCCACGGCGGTCTCGTTCTGGATTTCGAAGTCCTCGAGCGTCACCTTGAGCGTCCGGGACCGACGCGGGCGGGTCGTCCTGCAGCGCAACGCACACCTGCCCCGCGGCCGGCACGCGTTCTCCTGGACCCCGCCCCACCACGGCGCCTACGGGCTGGACGTCGTCGCGCGCGGGCCGGGGACGCCACCTCCGGGGACGGCGTCGGCGCGGGTGTTCTCGCCGCGCCCGCCGCGCCGTCCTCAGCGCTCCGACGGGTAGACGTCCAGGGCCGGGCCGGCGCCGGGTTCAGCCTGCGCCCGGCAGCGACGCCGCGCGGGCGAAGCGCCGCAGCTGCTCCAGGCGGTCCTCGAGACCCTCGGCGATGATGCTGATGAGCAGCTCGTCGACCCCGGCCGCCGCGTGCTCGGCAAGACGCCGCGCGACGTCGGCTTCGGTCCCGCAGAGGCCGACCATGTCGATGAACGCCGCCGGCAGCGCGGCCTCGGCCTCCGCCTTCTTCCCGCCGAGGTACAGGTCCTGCACGCGGCCGGCGTCGTCGGCGAAGCCGTAGGACCGCATCAGCGCGTTGTAGAAGTTCTTCTCCCGCGAGCCCATGCCGCCCGTGTAGAGCGCGGTGACAGGGCGCAGCGCGTCGCGCGCGGCGTCCGGGTCCGGGTCGATGCGGCCGTAGGCGGTCGGGGCGATCGCCACGGCGTCCTGGGGACGCCCGGCGGCGGCCAGCCCGGCGTCGAGCTCGGCGCGCTGCTCGGCCAGGTGCTCCGGCGCGACGAAGATGGGCAGCCAGCCGTCCGCGATCTCCCCCACCAGGTGCGTCGACTTCGGCCCGATCGCCGGCAGGTAGACCGGGATCTGCTCCTGGACGGGGCCCGTGATGAGCTTGAGGGGGCGCTGTCCGCCCGTCGGCAGCGGGTAGAGCTCCCCGTCCGAGACGGCGGGCTCCCGGCGCAGCGTGCGCCGGACGAGCTCGACGTACTCCCGCGTGCGCTGCAGCTGCGGGTTGAAGGGCTGGCCGTACCAGCCCTGCGCGACCTGCGGTCCGGACGGGCCGATGCCGAGCCGCAGCCGTCCACCGGAGAGCGTGTCCAGTGACGCCGCCATCATCGCGGTGGCCGTCGGGCTGCGAGCCGGGATCTGCGCGATCGCCGAGCCGATGGAGATCGTCTGGGTCGCGGCGGCGACCCAGGCCAGGCACGTCGCGACGTCCGACCCGTACGCCTCGCCGATCCAGATGCAGTCGTAGCCGAGGCGCTCGGCCTCGCGCGCCACGGGCGCGAGCTCGTGGGCCCCGGGGCCGACGCCCCAGTAGGCCAGGTGCAGGCTGATGCGCATTGTGCGAGCCTACGCGGGCCCTGCGCGCGGCCGCGCGCCAGGGCCCTCCTCCGGGAGAGGAAGCTCCGGCGTTGGGGAGGGAGGCCGGCTACCCGTTCGGCGCCCGCGCGACGAGCCGCAGGTAGGTCGCCGTCGCCTCGGCCCGGTTGGACACGCGGAGCTTGCGGAGGATGTGCTTCATGTGGGACTTGATCGTCCCCTCGCTCACGACGAGCTGCTCGGCGATCTGCCGGTTGGAGAGGCCCGCCGCCATGAACCGGGTGACCTCCAGCTCGCGACCGGTCAGCA
>JAOPZU010000220.1 GCA_025963955.1 Solirubrobacterales bacterium | reverse complement strand
ACATCGCGGGCCGCACGGAGACCGAGGCCAGCGGCGGCGTGAACCTGGACACCGTCCGGGCGATCGCGGAGACGGGGGTACAATTCATCAGCGTCGGTGCGCTCACGCATTCGGCTCCGGCGCTGGATCTGTCCCTGATCCTCACCCTCGAGAAGGACGTTCCGCGATGACCGAGCTGCTGACCATCGAAAGCATCCCGCAGCTGCAGGAGCAGGTGCGCGCGCTGGCCAAGGAGCGCGACGCCGTGATCCTCGCCCACAACTACCAGCTGCCGGAGGTGCAGGACGTCGCCGACTACGTCGGCGACTCCCTTGGCCTCAGCCAGCAGGCGGCCAGGAGCGACAAGTCCGTCATCGCCTTCTGCGGGGTGCACTTCATGGCCGAGACGGCGTCCGTCCTGTGCCCCGAGAAGCAGGTCCTCATCCCGGACGTCGACGCCGGCTGCTCGCTGGCCGACTCGATCACGCCGGGCGAGCTGCGCGACTGGCAGGCGAAGCATCCGAACGCGCAGACCGTGATGTACGTCAACACGACGGCGGAGATCAAGGCGCTGACCGACTACTGCGTGACCTCCTCCAACGCCGTGGCCGTCGTCGAGCACATCTACCGCGAGCACGGGCAGGACACGGAGATCCTCTTCGGCCCGGACATGTTCCTCGGCGCCTACGTCGAGAAGGTGACCGGCCGCCCGATGCACGTCTGGGACGGCGAGTGCCACGTCCACGCCGGCATCCGCCCGTCGGACATCGAGACCGTGCGCGCCGAGAACCCCGGCGCCGACTTCCTCATCCACCCGGAGTGCGGCTGCTCGACGAGCGTCATGGAGTACGTCGCGGCCGGGGACGTCGACGCGTCCGGCGTGCACATGCTCTCCACCGGCGGGATGCTCCAGTACGCGCAGGAGCACAAGGGCGACGGCTCGACGGTGATCATGGCCACGGAGGTCGGGATGATGTACCCGCTGCAGCTCGCGGCGCCCGACGTGAACTTCATCGCCGCGAACGAGAAGGCCAGCTGCCGCTACATGAAGATGATCACGCTGCCGAAGCTCCGCGACTGCCTGCGGGACATGAGCGGCGAGGTGAAGGTGGCGCCCGAGATCGCCGCCAAGGCCCGCATCCCGATCGACCGCATGGTCTCGATCAACCCCTGAGGAGGGACGCCGGCGCGCCTTTCACCGAGCCGCCACACGGCGCGACACGGCGGTGCCAGACTCCCGCCCCATGACCGACGCGACACGCAGGGCGTTCCTGGCCGGCGGGGCCCTCACCGCCGGGGCCGTCCTCCTCGACGGGCCGGCGGCGCTGGCCAAGGGCTTCCGCGCCGCGCAGCCCAGGATCCCTGTCGCCAAGGCCGGCGGCTTCTCGCTCGGCGTGGCCTCGGGCATGCCGAGCCCGACCGGGGCCGTGCTCTGGACCCGGGTCGACGACCTGCCGAAGACCTCCTTCGTCGGCCTCGAGATCAGCATGGACAAGGACTTCCGGAAGGTCGTGCAGCGCCGGAACGTCCGCGCGACCGCGGTCCGCGACTTCACCGCGCGCGCCACCGTCAACGGCCTGAAGCCCGGCACGGAGTACTTCTACCGCTTCCACACGAAGACGACGAGCTCGCCCGTCGCCCGTCTGCGGACGCTGCGCCCCCCGGACTCGAACGAGCCGGTCCGCATCGGCGTCATCTCGTGCCAGAGCTACGAGGCGGGCTACTACACCGCCCTCGCCGGCCTGGCCGCCGAGCCGGATCTGGACCTCGTCGTCGGCCTTGGCGACTACATCTACGAGGACCACTACTACGACGGCCCGGCCGCACGGAAGGACACGACCGGGCCGAACAGGGACGGCGACGTCCAGACCCTCGCCGAGTACCGCGAGAAGTACCACCTGTACAAGCGGGACGCGAAGCTCCAGCAGATCCACCACCTGTTCCCGTACGTCTCGGTCTGGGACGATCACGAGGTCGAGGACAACTACCGCGCAGGCGCCCCGGACTCGGCCAGCAAGGATCCGGGCCGGACCGAGAACAACAACACGTATCCGCGGCGCGTGCCGTTCAAGGAGCGCCAGCGCGCGGGGTACCTCGCCTACTTCGAGTACACCCCGGTCGTCCGCAGGAAGCCCATCGCCGACGTCATCTACGGTTCCTACGCGCTGGGCCGGCACGCGACGGTCTTCCTCACCGACCAGCGCCAGTACCGCTCGCCGCAGCCCTGCGCCGACGCCCTGGCCACGCCGTGCGCAGCGGCGTCGGACCCGCGCCAGACGATGCTCGGCGCCGCGCAGAAGGCGTGGTTCAAGGACGCGGTCACCGCCAGCACCGCGACCTGGAAGCTGTGGGCGAGCGAGGTGATGCTCATGGGCTGGGACTCCGCGCCCGGGGTCCAGCTCAACGAGGACGGCTGGGACGGCTACAAGGCCGAGCGCGCCGAGATCCTCCAGCACTTCGTGGACCGGGGCGTCAAGAACCTGTCCGTGCTCACCGGCGACATCCACACGTACGTCGCCGGGCGCCTCCACACGGACGGCCGCATCACCGGCCGGCCGGTCGGCACCGAGTTCGTCGGCGGGTCGGTCACGTCGCTGGGGTTGGAGGACGTCTTCGGCCCGGCGACGCCCGGCGCACAGCTGCTGCTGGCGACCAACCCGCACCTGAAGTACCTCAACACCGAGCGCCGCGGCTACATGACCGTGGAGG
>JAOPZU010000181.1 GCA_025963955.1 Solirubrobacterales bacterium | reverse complement strand
ACGCCGCTCCCGAACGCTGCCTCAACGGCGCCCCAACACCGCCGCCGCGACACCGCCCCCGAACACCGCCCCAACGCTGCCCGCGCGCTGCCCCCGGCCGCCGCCGAGGGGGCGGCTGACGCCCTCTACCGCGCCACGAACACCGGGGCGCGCCGCTCGATCACGGCCGCCAGGCCCTCGCGGGAGTCCGCGGTGCCGGACAGCTCGGACACCGTGCGCGCCTCCTCGGGCAGGCGCGACTCGACGTTCGCGCCGAGGCCGTCCCAGATCAGGCGCTTGGTCGCCGCGAGCGCCAAAGTCGCGCCCGCCGCGAGCTCGCGGGCGAGCGCGAGGCCCTCGTCCTTCACGACGTCGTCCCCCACCACCCGGGTGATGAGGCCCATGTCCAGCGCCTCGGCCGCGGTGATCGTCGGGTTGGTCAGCGCGATCTCCATCGCCTTGCGCAGGCCGACGAGCTGCGTGAGGGTCACGGAGCCTCCGGCGTCCGGGGCCATGCCGACCCGCGTGGCGCCGAGCATGAACTTCGCGGACTCGCCGGCGATGACGAGGTCCGCGGCGCAGACGATGCCGAAGCCGCCCCCGCCGGCAGCGAAGCCGTGCACCGCCGCGACGACGGGCGCCTGCAGGCGCATCAGCGCCGAGGAGCAGATCTGCAGCCACTGGGTCGCCTGACGCAGGTAGTCCGGCAGCGCCTCGCCCTTGGACGCGAACGTCTTCACGTCCCCGCCGGCGCAGAAGTGCGCGCCCTCCCCCGTGATCAGCAGCGCGCGGACGGACGGCTCGCCGTTGACCCGCATGAGCGCCGTGTAGAGGGACTGCAGGAAGGGGACGTCGAGGCCGTTGGCGGCCTCCGGGCGGTTGAAGCGCAGATGCGCGACGCCGTCCTCGTCCAGGTCGAGCAGGATGGTGCCGGAGTCGATCAGCGAGGCCATGGTCTTGGGTCAGCTTCCTTTGGACGTGAAGGCGGCGACGCCGGCGCCGCCGGCCTCGCCGTCGATGTGGGTGACGACGAGCGCGCGCTCGTGCGCGAGGCCGTCGGCGAGCGAGCCGGCCAGCCCCTCGTCGACGAGCTGCTTGATCCGCGCGAGCGACAGCGGGTCCTTCGCGGCAAGCCGCTCCGCGAGCGCCTCGGCCGCCGCGTCGAGCTCGGGCGCCGGGAGCGAGCGGTAGGCCAGGCCCCAGGCGACCGCCTCCGGGCCGCGCAGGCGCTCGCCCGTGAGGAGGTGGGCCAGGGCACGCTGACGGCCGACCAGGCGCGGCAGGCGCTGCGAGCCGCCGCCCCCCGGGATCATCGCGTGGTTGGCGTGGTTGTCGGCGATCTTCGCCTCGTCGGCGACGAGCACGATGTCGCTGGCCTGCATGAGCTCGAACCCGCCCGCCATCGCGAAGCCCTGCACAACGCTGATCACCGGGACAGGCAGCCGCGCGATGAGCGCGGTCGCCCGTCCGAAGGCAGCGAACAGGCCGGCCAGTGCCTCTGAACCCTCCGCGCGCAGGCGCTGGACCTCGTGGAAGTCGCCGCCGACGCAGAAGTGCCCGCCGGCGCCGCGGATCAGGATGACGCGCGCCCGGGTGGCCAGCTCGGCGAGGCCGGCTTCCAGCGCCGTCGCCAGCTCGACCGAGAACGCGTTCATCGCGTCGGGCCGGTTCAGGGTCAGCGTGCCGACGTCGCCGCGGACGGAGGTGAGGACCGGGGGCGGCTCCATGGGAGCGATCCTACCCCAGTCGGTCGTTTTGTCCGGACACGGTGTCCCGCAATGTACGGGAAGCCGTGCAAGGTGGTCGGACAACGTGTACGGTCCCGCTCATGACGACTATCGCCGCCGACGCCGTCGAGCTCGCCGAGATCGACATCATCGACGTCAAGTGGTTCGAGGACGGCACGCCGCACGAGCTCTTCGCGCGCATGCGCGCCGAGGCGCCGGTCCGCTGGAACCCGCTGCCCGACGGGACCGGGTGCTGGTCGGTCACCCGGCACGCCGACATCTCCGCGATCAGCCGCGACACCGAGACCTTCTCCTCCTACAACGGCGGGATCTTCCTGCACCCGGACCAGGTGCTGCCCCTGGACCTCGCCCGCAACCTGCTGCTGTACATGGATCCGCCGCAGCACACGAAGTACCGCCTCATCCTGCAGAAGGCCTTCACCCCGCACACGGTCTCGCAGCTCGAGGACACGATCCGCGCCCGCGTGACCAAGACGCTGGACGCGGTCATCGAGCAGGGCACCTGCGACTTCGCGCACGACATCGCGGTCCCGATCCCGCTCGGGATGATCACCCAGCTGATGGGCGTCCCCGAGGTCGACGTCGCGCAGTTCTACGAGTGGACGGAGAAGATCGAGGCGGCGCAGCGCGCCCCCGAGCCGAACGCGGCGTCCGACGTCTTCGTGCAGATGGCCGGCTACATCCACGCGCAGATCGAGCGGCAGATCGCCGAGGGCGGCACGGACTCGCTCGTCATGAAGCTCCGCGAGGCGGAGGTCGACGGCGAGGGGCTCAGCGACCCCGAGATCCTCGTCTTCTTCGGGCTGCTCGCCTTCGCGGGCAACGACACCACGCGCAACACGCTCGCGAACGGCATGCACGCGTTGCTCCAACACCCGGACCAGCTGCAGGCCCTGGTCGACGACCCGTCCCTCATCCCGAACGCCGTCGAGGAGATCCTGCGGTACACGAGCGTCGTCCGCTGGTTCAACCGGACGGCGACGAGGGACACGGAGCTCGGCGGGCAGAAGATCGCCGAGGGCGATCGCGTGATCATGTGGTACGCCAGCGCCTCCTTCGACGAGGAGGTCGTCGAGGACCCGACGCGCTTCGACATCCGGCGCCCGAAGCCGGACCATAAGGCCTTCGGCGGCGGCGGGCGCCACTTCTGCCTCGGGGCCGGCCTGGCCCGCGCCGAGCTGCGCATCGCCCTGGAGGAGATCACCCGGCGGATGCCCGACCTGCAGCAGGCGGGGGACGTCGAGCGCCTGCAGTCCTCCTGGGCCAACGGCCTCGTGAAGCTGCCGATCAGCTTCACCCCGGGCCCGCGGTCGTAGCCCGGGGCGTCAGCTGCCGTAGACGGCCGCGACGAGCGTCGCGGCCACCGCATCCCGGACCGCCGGCATGTCTCCCATGTGGGTGGCACCCCCGACGGCCTCGTACCAGGCGCGCTCCATCATCCAGACCCACCCGGTGGCCAGCTGCGCCGCCGGGATGGACGGCACCGCGACGCCGGCGCGGCGATCGGCGGTGATGGCCTTCGCCAGGGCGGCCGCGAGGCGGCGCTGGCCGACGAGGTAGACCTCGCGCACCTCGGGCCGGCGGGGCCACTCCTCGATGGCGCTTCGGATGACGACCTGCCTGGGCGGCGGGATGTCGAGCCAGCTCGAGATTTCCGCCTGCAGGCTCGACGGGACCCGCCGCCGGGCGACGTCGCCGATGATCGCCTCGAACTCCGCGACGTAGTGCTCGAGGTAGTCGCTCAGCAGTGCGACGAAGGCGTCGTCCTTGCTGGCGAAGTAGTGGTAGAAGGTCGCGCGTGCGACCCCGGCCTCGTCGAGGATCTGCGCGACGCTGAGCTCGTCCAGCGTCCGCTCCTGCAGCAGCGCGACGGTGGCCTGGAGGATCGAGGACCGGACGCGGCCCTCCTCGTTCTCGACGGTGGCGGCGGCCCCCGTCATGGCGTCACGGCCGGCCCGACCGGGGTGCCGTAGATCGCGGCGAGCGCGAGGGTGACGACGACGTCCAGCCGCTGACCGCTCTTCACCAGGCGCTCGTCGCTGCCCGTCGACCCGACGTAGAAGACCCGCTCGGCACCGCAGACGAGCATCGTGGCGATGGTCTCCGGCGGCACGTCGCCGACGGCCCGCCCGGTCGCGCGCTCGCGCACGATCTGGTCGGCGATGACCGCGACGAACCGCCCGGAGAGGGCGGCCCAGGCCTCCGCGAGCGCCGGGACCGCGTGCTGGTTCTCCAGCACCGCGTGGATGACGCTGCGGTGCTCGGTCCAGCGCTCCATGCCGGTGGCGAGGCTGGTCCGCAGCGCGGCGCCGGGGTCGTCCCAGTCGGCCTCCAGCCGCGTGTGGGTCTCGCTGAAGATGTCGTCCCAGATGCGGGCCATGAGCGCCGCGACGACTTCGAACTTCGAGCTGAAGTAGTGGTAGAAGCTCGCCCGCGAGAGCCCGGCCTCGGTGATGATCTTCGCGACCGAGAGCTCGTGCAGCGGCGAGTCCTCCAGCAGCCGCTCCGTCGCCGCGAAGATCGCCAGCTCGGCGGCCTGCTCACCCGTGTGCGCGCGGGGGCGCTGGCGGGCGGGAAGAGCGGGACTCACGACGCGAAGCCTAGCGACTGCCCGCCGGGTGTCCAGTCACGGTGTATGGCGTCCGGCCCACCCCACCGCGGGCTCCGACCGCGACCCGTCGGCTCGCGCACTTGCGCCACGACTAGACACTCTGTACGGTTGCCCTGTCTGGGGCGTCTTGTCCCAGCGTGGGTCGAACCAGAGGAGAGGTCAGGACGATGAACGAGGCATACGGAACCCATCCGCAACCGGGGTACGGGACGCTGCTCCCGAACGCCCCGAACCTGCACCCGTCGAACTTCGAGATGTGGTTCTTCCTGGCGTGGGCCGGCGCGCTCGTCGTCGTCGTCGCGCTGCCTTGGGCGATCATCCAGTTCCGCAAGGGCAACCGCATGCCCGCGCTCTGCCTCGCCGGTGGTCTGATGTGCTCGATCCAGGAGCCGATGTGGGATCACCTCGGCCACCTGCGCTGGGCCACCGCGCTGCCAGACGCGTTCCACAACTTCGGCCTCGACGTCCCCGTCCTCATCCCGCCGTGTTACATGCTCTTCTTCGGCCTGGAGGTGTACTTCATCTACACCCTGCTGAACATGGGGCTCGCTCGTCGTGAGCTGTTCCTGCTGTTCATCGCCTGCGGCCTCACGGACGCCATCATGGAGACCCCCGGTCTGCTCATGGGGATCTACGAGTACTACGGCAACGGCGGTCCGCAGCCCTTCGACTTCGGCAACAAGTTCCCGTTCTACTGGTCGATCGTCAACTCGGCCGGGTTCATGGCCGGTGGCGTCATGTGCCACTACATCTACCCCAAGATCAAGGACCAGGGCTGGAAGCAGCTGCTGATCATCCCCGTCCCGCCCGTCGGCATGATGATCGGCTACAGCTTCACCGCCTGGCCGGTGTTCCTCGCCATCAACGCGAACATGTCCGTCGAGCTGCAGTGGATCCTCGGCGGCGGCGGCTGCATCCTCGGCGCGGTCGGCATGCTCTACCTCGTCGCCGAGCTCGTCTGCGTGAAGGACAAGGAGACGAGCCTGACGTTCTGGGGCCTGGCGAAGGCGCGCTTCATGCTGCCCGACCAGCGCGAGAAGTTCTACGCCGGCCAGAAGGACAAGCCGGCGGTCGTCGCCACCTCGGCGAAGTAGCACCGGCCGTCCTCGTCGCGGGGGCGGGCCGGCGCGGCCTGCTCCCCCGCGCAGTTGTCCTGCTCACGGACCTGCCGAACATCGGTTCTCTAATCGGTTGATCTAGAGATAGAGATGTCCGGCCTGCCCGGAGGCTGAGAGGTGCGACCCACCTCAGTCTTCAAAAGGCGAACCGGACATGCAGGACCGCAAGAGGACGGGCTGGGGTGAGGTGAGCCTGTTGGCGCCCTGCGGTGGGCCGAGAACGCCGCGACCGTCACCGCGACGTTCGCGCGGGCGATCCCGTGGTTCCGCGAGCAAGGCTGAGCAGGAC
>JAOPZU010000159.1 GCA_025963955.1 Solirubrobacterales bacterium | reverse complement strand
GACGGTGTCGAAGCTGTCCTCCGGAAAGGGGAGGGACTCGGCGCCGGCCTGGACCACGGTGGGCCGCCGCGGGTCCGCGGCCGCGCGCTCGCGCAGGCGGTCGGCCATCGACGGCTCGGGGTCGGCCAGCGTCAGCGCGTCCAGGCCCGCCGGGTAGAGCGCGAGGTTCAGCCCGGTGCCGGCGCCGATCTCCAGGACCGTGCCCCGCGCCTCCGCGAGCGTCGCCCGCCGCAGCTCGCGCATGCCGGCCCGCTCGCCCAACGCCAGGAACGGGTCGTAGATCTTCGTGAAGAGGGCGCCGTAGGCGGACATGGCTGACATCGTGTCAAACGCGAGCGAGGCCCACGACCCGCACCCGCCCACCGCGCTTGGGGATCATCGTCACGTTCCGGTGCTGCTCGCGCTCGGGCTCGGGCCGGTCCGCGGCCAGGTCGACGCGCTGCTCGATCGTGCGCAGGACGATGCGCTGCTCGGCCATCGCGAGCGCCGCGCCGAGGCAGCGCCGGGTCCCGCCGCCGAACGGCAGCCACGTGTAGGTGCCGGGCTTGACGCCGAGGAAGCGCTCGGGGCGGAAGGCGAACGGCTCGGGATAGAGGTCGGCGCGATGGTGCAGCACCGGGATCGCGACGCTGACGATGGAGCGCGCCGGGAGGTGGTACTCCCCGAGCTGCCACTCGGCCTGGACGCGGCGGCCGATGAGCGGGATCACGGGCCGCACGCGCATCGCCTCGTGGATGGTCGCGTCGACCATCGCGGTGGCCTCGGCGTCGCTTCCGCCGCGGACGGCGTCGCGCAGGCCGGCGTAGGCGTGCGGGGTGCGGACGAGGCGCTCGAAGGTCCACGCGAGCTGGTTCGCCGTCGTCTCGTGGCCGGCGAGGACGAGCGTCAGCAGCTCGTCGCGGATCTCGCGGTCGGTGAGGTGCCGGCCCTCCTCGTCGGTGGCGGACAGCAGCAGCGACAGGACGTCCGTCCCGCGATCCGCCGCGGGTGTCCGGCGGCGCGCGGCGATCGTCCGCAGGTAGTGCCCGTCGAGGTAGTCGAGCGCGAGCTTGAGCACGCCGCGCGGCTCGGGGTGCCCGACGTTCATCAGCTCGACGACCTGCCAGGCGGGTCGCTCGGAGAGCCGCAGCAGGCGGCGGGTGGCGTCGCGCAGCCCGCGCTCGTGGCTGCCGGGGGCGGGCTCGCCCTCCACGCCGAAGATCCCGGCCATGATCACGTCGAGCGTGACGGACTGCATCCGCGGCGCGGTGGCGAAGACGCGCCCGGGGAGCCATCGGTCGACCTCGCGGGTGACGACGTCCTCGATCGCCGCGGCGTAGCGGGCGATCGCGTCGCCGTGGAAGGGCGGCAGCAGCAGCCGGCGCTGGCGCAGGTGGCGCTCGCCGTTGGAGGTCAAGACCGAGCGGCCGAGCACCGGGCGCAGCGGCGACTCGGCCGTCATCGACGGGACGAGGTCCGGGCTCGCGGTGAAGAGGGAGCGCGCGTGGTCGGGGTGCGTCGTGAGCGTGATCGGGTCGTTCTCGCGGCCGATGACGCGCAGGGCGAACGTCTCGCCGAGCTCGCGGCGCGCCTGGAAGAGGAACGGCAGCGGGCGGCGCAGGAAGCGCAGCGTCTGGTGGCCGCTGGAGAGCCCGAGGCTGGGGGCGGGACGCAGCATGCCACCGGCCGGGACCGGGCCCGCGGGGGAGGGCGGGGCGCTGCCGAGCAGCCCGGGCGTCGCCGCGTCCGGGTCGGCCGGCGGGGTCATGGTGGTGGCCATGCGGTGATGGTACTCATCAGTACCAGGGCTGTCGACCCGGCCGCCGGCTCCGGTACCGTGGGTCGTCGATGGCCGCGACCCCGACCGACACCCCGACGCGCGTCGACCACCGCGCCCGGCTGCTCGCCGGCATGGCCGCGTCCGTCCGGGCGAAGGGCTTCCCGCAGACGACGCTCGCGGACGTCGTGCGGGAGGCACGCGTCTCCCGCCGGACCTTCTACGAGCACTTCAGCGATCCCCTCGACTGCTACGTCGCGCTGCTCGAGTCGATCGCGCAGCGCTGCAACGAGGCGATCGCCGCGGCCGCCGCCGGCGGCGGCACGCCCGAGGAGCGGCTGGACCGTGCCGTCGGCAGCTACCTCGACCTGCTGGAGGCCGACCCGCTGCTCATGCGCTCGTTCCTGCGCGAGCTGCACCTGACGGGGGAGCGCGGGCGCCTGCTGCTGAACGCGGTCAACGCCCAGGCCGGTGCCCTCGTCCACGCGCTCGTCGAGGAGGTGCGGGCCGCCGAGCCCGAGCTCGGCCTGGAGCCCATCCCGGTCGACATGGCGCGGATGATCGTCGCCGGGATCGTCCAGCTCGCGCTCATGGCCCACGACGACGGGCAGCCGCTGGACGCCGTCCGCGCGACCGCCACCGCCCTGCTGCGGCGGGTCGTCGCGGCGTAGGCGGCCGGCTCACGCCACCGCGGTCAGCTCCTCCGACAGGCGCTCCAGCACCGGGCCGAGCTCGTCGTGGTCGCCGTGCTCCCAGCCGTCGACCAGGGACTCGAGCGCGCGGCGGCGGGCGGCCAGGAGGGCGGCGACCGCCTCGGCCCCGGCGGCGGTGACGCCGGCCGTGGCTCCGTCGAGGAGGCCACCGTCCACCAGCTCGGCCCGAGCGGCGGACAGTCGCGTGAGCTCGACTCCCGAGCGCTCGTGGAGGGCGTCCAGGTCCGCCGTCCCGTCCTGGGCGATCCGGAGCAGCAACCAGACCGCGAGCGGGTCGTGCTGCACGTCGGCGTCGGCGGCGATCCGGGCGACGAAGGAGCGGGTGCGCTCGCGGCCGGCGAGGACGCTGAGCGCGCGGAGCAGCTCCCGCAGCGTGTCGGTGTCCTGCGGCGCGCCGAACGCCTCCCCGACGCCGCGGGTCTGCACGGTCTGCCGCAGCGGCTGCTCACGAATGAACCACGACAGGACGAACGCGAGCACGCAGAAGCCCGCCGCGGCCAGGAACACGGTGCTGAGCGCGTTTGTGAAGCCGCCGATGTACGCGTCGTGCACGGCCGGCGGCAGGCGCTTGAGGGCGGACGGGTCGATGCCCCCGGACTCGAGCGCCCCGGTCTGCGCGCCGCCGCGGGACAGGGCCGAGGACAGCTCGTCCGCCAGCCGGTTCGCGAAGATCGCCCCCAGGATCGCGGTGCCCAGCGAGCCGCCGATGGAGCGGAAGAGCGTGGCGCCGGAGGTCGCCACGCCGAGGTCCTCGTAGGGGACCGAGTTCTGCGCGGCGAGGACCAGGACCTGCATGATCAGGCCGAGGCCGGCCCCGAGCACGAGCATGTAGAGCGCGGCCGTCGCGGTGCCCGTGCGCTCGTCCAGCGTGGACAGCAGCAGCATGCCGGCCACGGTGACGGCCGTCCCGACGATGGGGAAGACCTTGTAGCGGCCGCGCCGGCTGATGAGCTGGCCGGAGAGGATCGAGGTGGTAAGAAGCCCCGCCATCACCGGGATCAGCTGCAGGCCGGAGCTCGTGGGGCTCTGCCCGCGGACGACCTGCTGGAACAGCGGGAGGTAGGTCAGCGCGCCGAAGAGCCCGAAGCCGACGACGAAGCCGACGGCGCTCGTCACCACGAAGACGCGGTTGTGGGCCAGGCGCGGCGGGAGGATGGGCTCCGCGGCGCGGCGCTCGACGTGCGTGAAGAGGAACGTCGCAAGGACGGAGAGCACGGCGAGGGCGGCGATCTGCGGCGAGATCCAGTCGTAGGTCGTGCCGCCGAAGGTCGTCAGCAGCACGAGGCTCGAGAGCCCGACGGCGAGCAGTCCCGTGCCGGCCACGTCGATCCGGTGACGCTCCTGGCTCTTGCGCGAGGGCAGCGTCACGGCGAGTACGGCGAACGCCAGCAGGCCCAGCGGCAGGTTGATGTAGAAGATCCAGCGCCAGGAGATGTGGCTCGTGAAGAAGCCGCCGATGAGCGGCCCGGCCACCGACGAGAGCCCGAACACGGCACCGAACAGGCCGCTGTAGCGGCCGCGGTCGCGGGGGGACACGACGTCGCCGATCGCCGCCTGGGCGCTGACCATCAGCCCGCCGCCGCCGAGTCCCTGGACGGCACGGAAGGCGATCAGCTCGGTCAGGCTCTGCGCCTGCCCGCACAGCGCCGACCCGAGGAGGAACAGGATGAGCGCCGCCTGCAGCACCACCTTGCGCCCGAACAGGTCGCCGAGCTTCCCGTACAGCGGCGTGACCACGGTCACCGCCAGCAGGTAGGAGGTGACAACCCAGGAGATGTGGTTCAGGCCGCCGAGGTCGCCGACGATCGTCGGCATCGCCGTGGAGACGATCGTCTGGTCCAGCGACGCGAGGAGCATCACGAGCAGCAGCCCGCCGATGACGAGCCGCAGGCGTGCGCCGTGGTCGGGGGCCGCGGCCTCGGGCTCGGGCTCGGTGCGGACGGATGCGCTCATGCCGGGCTGCCTACCCAATCCGGGCGGGTCTTCGACCCCCGATCCGCCCTTCCTCAGCCCGGCGGGATCTCCGTCGGCCGTCCGCGGATCGCCTTGGCGGTCTCGCGGCCCTCGATGGCCGTGCCCGAGGCGTTCAGGTGGACGCCGTCCGGCTCGCGGACGGACACCTCACGCCCGCCGTCGCGCAGCTCGTCCTGGTAGCCGGACGGCGAGAACAGCAGGTCCATCCGCAGGACGGTGACGCCCGCCCGATGTTTCCCGGCGCGGACGATCGCGCGGTTGACCGTGTCGACCACGACCGCTCGCGCGGGCTGCCGCGGCGCGGCGATGGTCAGGTAATACACGCGCGCCTTCCCGCCCTGGCGGTAGATGTCCATGATCCGCCGCAGCCGCGCGACGTAGGTGTCCTCCCACTGCGGGTCGCAGCAGGCGTGCTCGCGTCCGTCGGCGGTTCTCATCGGGAAGCCCTCGGCGGCACCGAGAGACACGACGGTCGTCGTGGGCGCCAAGCGGCGGACCTGATCCCTCGCGATCGCCGCCCAGCCGTCGGCGCTGCTGATCGAGAAGCCGGGGTGGACGTCGCTCGTGACGTCGAACTCGTCGCCGAGGTCGTCCGCGAGGGAGCTCTCCACCCCCTGCATGGTCGAGTCGCCGGTGGCCAGCAGCGCCGGGAGCCGCGGCGCCGGCTTCGCCGCCACTCCGACGGCCACGTCCTGGCGCTGATGACGCCCGCGGACGTCGAGGTCGACGCGGTAGGTCCCGCGCGTGCTCGCCCGGAACGTCCGCGTCTGGACGGCCGACGCCGCCGGGAAGGCGACGCTGTGGCAGGTGCGGGTCCGGTCCGGGGCGGTGACGCACAGGCGCGTGCGCTGCCCGCCGGTGCCCCAGCGGTCGAGGATCCGCACGCGCGCCTCCCGACCCGGGCGCAGCGCGGCCGGGACGCGCAGCGTGAAGCGGTGCGCGCAGGACACCGTGCGGACCGAGGTGATGCCGCGGACCGGGGTGCCGTCCGGGAGCACGGCGGTCGCCGCGAAGTGCCGCTCGAGCCGGCCGCACAGCCACGGGCTCGCGCCGAGCAATGAGGTCAGCGCCTGGCCCGGAGCGGTCCGCGTGCCCAGCGGCGCGGCCCGGTCGCCGATGCACTCGTAGTAGTTCACGCTCGCGCCGTTCGCGTCGAAGAAGTGCAGGTCGATCAGGCCGACGCGGTTCGTGTTGGCGGCGAAGGGCCAGGCGTCGG
>JAOPZU010000153.1 GCA_025963955.1 Solirubrobacterales bacterium | reverse complement strand
GCGCCGCTCGCGCTCGCGGACCTGCGGGGCAAGCTCGTCCTGCTCGACTTCTGGACCACCGGCTGCGTGAACTGCCTGCACGTCGCGGAGGAGCTGCGCCTGCTCGAGCGGCGTTACGCGGAGGTGCTGGTCGTGCTCGGCGTGCACTCGCCGAAGTTCCCCCACGAGCGCGAGGCAGAGACCGTGCGCGCCGCCGTGGCCCGCCATCGCGTCGAGCACCCGGTCCTCAGCGACCCCGAGCTCGTCACCTGGGACGCCTACGGCGTGCGGGCGTGGCCCACGCTCGTCCTGATCGACGCCACCGGGCGCTTGGCGCTGACCGTCGCGGGGGAGGGACACGGGGCGCAGGTGGCCGCCGCGATCGACGTGCTCATCGCCGAGGCCGAGGCGGCCGGGACCCTGCGTCGCGATCCGCTGGCCCCGGCACCGGCCAGCGCCCTCACCGGGGCCGGGACCCTGCGTCGCGGCCCGCTGGCCGCGGTGTCGGCGAGCGCCGGCACCGGGGAGCTCGCGTTTCCCGGCAAGGTCGCGGCCGACGCGGCGAGCGGTCGCCTCGCGGTGGCCGACACGGGCCACGACCGCGTCCTCGTGACGCGGGCGGGCGGTGAGGTCCTCCACGAGCTCGGCGGCTTCTACCAGCCGCAGGGCGTCCGCTTCGACGGGCCGGACGCGCTGCTCGTGTGCGAGACCGCCGCGGACCGCGTCTGGCGCGTCGGCCTGCCCGACGGGGCCCGCACGCTCCTGACCGACCGCCTGAAGTCGCCGTGGGACGTGATCCGCTGGCGGGGGCACGTCGTCATCGCCGAGGCAGGCCGCCACCGGATCTGGGCGCTCGACCGGGCGGGCGAGCCGCAGGTCATCGCCGGGACGGGGGGCGAGAACCTCGTCGACGGGCCGGCCGCCGGGGCGCTGCTCGCGCAGCCGTCCGGGCTCGCCGTCACCCGGCGCGGCGAGCTGGCCTTCGTGGACGCCGAGGCCAGCGCCCTGCGCGTGCTGGATCGGCCGGGCGGGCTCGTGCGCACGCTGGTCGGCCAGGGCCTGTTCGTCTCGGGCGCCGCCGACGGGGACGCCGAGCGCGCGCGCCTGCAGCACCCGCTCGGCCTCGCGGCCGCACCCGACGGCGCGCTCGTGGTGGCCGACACCTACAACGGCCTGCTGCGCGTGTGGCGGGGCGAGCACCTGTGGACGATCCCCGTGGAGGGCTTCGCCGAGCCCGGCGGGGTGGACGTGCTGCCGGACGGGCGGCTGCTCGTCGCGGACACCGGCAACCACCGCGTCGTACTCGTGGATCCGGTCGCCGGGACGGCCGAGGCCCTCGACGTCGGGGGCGGATGGGCGGCCGCGGACCCGGACGCCGGGGCCACGACCGGGCCGGCCGTGGTGGCGCAGACCCTCGTCCTGGAGGCGGGGGGGACGCTCGAGGTGGAGCTCGACCTCCCGCTCGACGGGGACGAGCTGGACGCCCTCGGCGGCCCGGCCGTGCGGGTCCTGGCGACGGCGAGCGACCCGGGACTGCTCGCGGGCCCGGCGGCGTGGGCGCTGGACGCGCTGCCCGCGCGGGTGAGCGTCCCGCTCGGGGCGGGCTCCGGCCGGGTGACGCTCGAGCTGCGGGTCGCGACGTGCGCGGGGGACACGTGCCGGCTGCGGCGCACGCAGCGCGCGTACGACCTGATCCTCTCCGGCTGACCCGGCCGCGCGCCACCGACCCGCGACGCGATCGAGACCCGCGGCGCGCCGGCGCGATCTACGCTGGCTCCGTGCCCCGCCGCCGCCTCCTCGTCCTCCTCGTCGCGATCGTGCTCGCCGCGACCGGCGTGCTCGTCGCGGCCGTGGCCGACGGGACGCCGCGCGCGGCCGGCGCCTCCTCCGGCGTTCTCGTCCGCTTCCACCTCGGAGGCGGGTACGTCGGACGCGACGTGCACACGAGCATCACCGCCGGCCGCCGCGTCGTCGTCGTCGACCGCGACGGCGGGACCAGGCGCCACACGGTGAAGGCGTCCACGCTGAGCGCGCTCCGCCGCACCCTCGACGCCGCGCACCTCGAACGCGGGATCGGACCGTCGAACAGCGGCTGCGCGGACTGCTTCGTCTACCGCATCACCTACCGGGGGCACAGCGTCACCTTCGACGAGGCGAACCGCCCGCCGCGGCTGGTCAGGGCCACCGCGGAGCTCAGCCGCATCGCCGACGGCGGCCGCTGAGCACGGCTCACCCGCACCCCCGCGGGGATTGACGGCCGCGGCCGGGGGGCATACCCGGCCGGACGTGCCCCGCCCCGATTCCCCGCCGGCCACGCGTCGCTCCGACGCGCTGGCCAACGTCGCGCGCATCGTCGAGGTCGCCACCCGACTGCTCGCCCGCGATCCCGACGTCTCGACCGGGGAGATCGCAGCGGCCGCGGGCGTGGGCCGCAGCACGCTGTACCGCCACTTCGAGACGCGCGAGGCGCTCGTCGACGCCGTGCGGCGGCGGGCCCGCGACCAGGCCGACGCGGACCAGAGCCAGTCCCTGCGCCCGCCGGGCGAGCTCGCCAACACGACGGTCACGCCGCTGTCGGTCCCGGACGTCCTGGACAAGGTGCCCCCGTTCCTGCTCGGCGAGCAGATCGTCGCGGAGGCCCAACGCCTGACGGGCGTCGAGTCCGCCGCGCTCTACCTCGCCGACCTCGAGGGCCGGCTGCTGCGCCGGCTCGCGGGAGCGCCGGCCTTCCCCGCCGAGCTCGCGATCCGCGGGAGCCTCGGCACCGAGATCCCGCGGGAGGCCTTCGGCCCGATCGCGGACGCGGTGCAGGGCAAGCTCCCCGGCGCCGTCGTGACGCCGCTGAGCATGCGGGGCCGGGCGGTCGGGATCCTCGTCGTCCTCGGCACCCCCGACGACGCGCTGCGCGACCTGGCCCGCGAGGCGGCTGCGGCCCTCGCGCTCGCGGACGGCTACACGGACGCGCTGCAGAGCGTGCGCCGGGCGCGCCCGACGAGTCCCGCCGCGGAGATCCAGCAGAACCTGCTGCCCGCCCGGATCGTTCGCATCAGCGGCGCGACGCTCGCCGGCAACGTGCTGCCCGGCTACGAGGTCGGCGGGGACTGGTTCGACATCGCCGACAACGCGGACGGCGTGTGGATCGGGATCGCCGACGTCGCCGGTGACGGCCCGAAGGCCGCCGGGCTCGCGGCGGTCCTGCTCGGCGCCTTCCGCTCCGCGCGCCACCAGGGCGCCGGGCCGGCGGGGGCGCTCGCGCTCATGCACCGCACGCTCGACGGGGTCGCCGGCCCGGAGGCGACCGCGGCCGTCACCGTCGGCCGTTGGAACG
>JAOPZU010000085.1 GCA_025963955.1 Solirubrobacterales bacterium | reverse complement strand
GTCGACGACTTCGTGCTCAGGCGCAGCGACGGCGCCCACGCCTACAACCTGGCGGTCGTCGTCGACGACGCGGCGCAGGGCGTCGAGGAGGTCGTGCGCGGCGCCGACCTCCTGGAGACCACGCCGCGGCAGCGGTGGCTCGCCGGACAGCTGGGCCTGACCCCGCCCGCCGGCTACGTCCACGTCCCGCTCGTCCTCGGCCCCGACGGCGAGCGGCTGGCCAAGCGGCACGGCGCGGTGGCCCTCCGCGAGTACCTCCGGGCGGGCTCCAGCGCCGCGCAGGTCCGCACGCTCCTGGCGCGCTCCGCCGGACTCACGGACGCGGCGGACGACGCGCCCGCGCACGAGCTCGCTGCCGCCTGGAGCCTTGAGCGCCTCCCGCGCGACCCGGTGGTGCTCCCGGCACCCGACAGTGCTGCCCTCCACCCGGCCGGGGAGGGTCGCCTGCGGATGTCCGCCGACACTGCCGCGATCGCCGCCCGCGCCCGGGAAACGGGCCACCTGGGCATCGACACCGAGTTCATGGGCGAGGGCCGCTACCGCCCGCTGCTGTGCCTGGTGCAGGTCGTCACCCTCGACGAGCACGGCGAGTCCGACGTCACCGTCCTGGATCCGCTGGACGGCTCGGACTGGGACCCGGCGCCGCTGGCCGAGGTCCTGGCCGATCCCGCCGTGGAGATCGTCTTCCACGCGGGCCGGCAGGACGTCGCGATCCTGCGCCGGTGCTGGGGCGGCGTCATCACGAACATCTTCGACACGCAGGTGGCCGCGGGGTTCGCGGGCCTCCGGGCGCAGCTCGGCTACGAGCCCCTGCTGAACGAGGTGCTCGGGGTGCGGCTGCAGAAGTCCGCGAGCTTCACGAAGTGGGACGCCCGACCGCTCTCGGCCGAGCAGGTCGAGTACGCCCGCGAGGACGTCCTGCACATCCTGCAGCTCGCCGACCGTCTCCAGGAGCGCCTGGACGACATGGGCCGGCTGCAGTGGGCGGTCGAGGAGTGCCGCTTCCTGGAGCAGATCAACGACGATCGCGACGTGGACGTCCTCTTCGAGCGCCTGCCCCGCGTCGGCGGGCTGGACCCGGGCGTCCGCGCTGTCGCCCGCGAGCTCGTGGCGTGGCGCGAGGAGACCGCGCAGGAGTCCGACCGACCCGTCTCCAGCGTGCTGCAGGACGCGGCGCTCGTGGAGATCGCCAAGCGCAAGCCGAAGTCGATGGAGCGCCTGGCCCAGATTCGCGGACTCCACGAGGGCACGCTGCGCCGTCGCGGCAAGGCCATCATCGAGGCGGTCGAGCGTGGGCGCGAGCACCCCGGCATCCCGTCCGACACCGAGCGGGGCCCGGCGCCGAGTGCCCAGGACGCCCCCCTCATCGCCCTGGGCGAGGCGCTCGTGCGCACGCGGGCGGCGGAGACCGAGGTGGCCTACGAGCTGCTGGCCGCGCGCGCCGACCTCCAGAAGATCGTCGTCGCGGTCCGCGACGGCCTGGACGATCCGGACGTCCGGACGCTGCAGGGCTGGCGCCGCGAGGTCGTCGGCGCTGAGCTCCTGGCGCTGCTGCGCGGCGAGCGGAGCCTGCGCGTCGGCGAGGACCGCCGCATCGTCGTCACCGACACGTAGTGCGATGACGACGTCGACCCCCGCGCCGCTCCGTCGCGCCACCCGGTGGGTTCGGTTCGCGCAGTGACATGCTCTGCCACTACGTTGTCCTGGCCTCTCCTTCCCCCGACGTCTGCTGACGATAGGACCTCAATGCGCCGCCTGCTGCTCCTCCTGCCCGCACTGCTGCTGACCCTGGTCTGCGCCGGGCCGGCCCACGCGAAGCCCGTCCTGGGCATCGCCGACCAGAAGGCCTCGACCTTCGACGACCCACGGCTGGACGCGCTGCACCTGAAGTACGCCCGCTACTACCTCTCGTGGGACGTGCTCAGCGACAAGCACAGCCTGCGGGAGGCCGACGCCTGGTTCGCCGGCGCGAAGAAGGACGGGATGCAGCCGGTGGTGACGATCGCCCGCTCGCGCATTCCCTCCAAGATCCGCCAGAAGCCGACGCCCGCGAAGCTCGTCGCCGAGCTCAAGAAGTGGCGCAAGCGCTGGGGCTCGAGCACGATCAAGACGATCTCCACGTGGAACGAGGCCAACGTCGCCAACCACCCGGAGTACTACGCCTCGCTGTGGGTCGCCCTGCGCAAGGGCTGCACCGGGTGCACCGTGCTCGGCGCCGATCTACTCGACGACCCGCAGGTCCTGGACTGGACCACGAAGTTCGTCGCGTACACGAAGAAGCACGGCGGCAAGCAGCCGACGGTCTGGGGCCTGCACGCGTACAACGACGCGAACACCTTCAAGACGACGATCACCAAGGCGCTGCTGAAGGGGCTGAAGGGTGACATCTGGATCACGGAGACCGGCGGCGTCGCCAGCCGTCCCCGGCCGGGATACACCTTCGCCGGCTGCGGCGCCGCGTTCCAGGCGAAGGCCACGAGCTACCTGCTCAACACCATCGCGAAGCTGTCCCCGCGCATCAAGCGGATCTACATCTTCAACTGGGGCCTGGGTTCCAACGACGCCAGCTTCGACTCCGCGCTGATCGACGCCGAGAACCGCGAGCGGCCGGCGTTGAACGTCATCCGCAAGTACCTGGGACAGGCGCAGGTCACGAACCCGCTGTTCGGCGTGAGCCCCGGGCCGAAGCCCTGCAAGTACAAGGGCAGCAAGAACGCGAAGGCCCCGGCCGCGCCCAAGAAGAAGAAGTCCTGAAGTGGGCTGCGCGTGGGCGGCCGGGGCACCCTCGCCGGGTGCCCCGCGCCGCTCACGCCGCTGGTAGCCCGAGCGCGCGGTAGGCGCTCGTGAGATACGGCCCGAGCGTCGCGCCGAACGTCGTGGTGATGTGGCTCTTGTCCTTGTAGACGAGCACGCCCCCTAC
>JAOPZU010000054.1 GCA_025963955.1 Solirubrobacterales bacterium | reverse complement strand
CCTCCAGCTGCGCCGGCGCCGGGCCGACCCAGGCGATGCCCGCGTCCTCCACGGCGCGCGCGAACGCGGCGTCCTCCGAGAGCAGCCCGTAGCCCGGGTGCAACAGCGTGACACCGTGCGCGGCCGCGGCGGCGAGGATCAGGTCCCCGCGCAGGTAGGAGTCGCGGGCGGGCGTCGGCCCGAGGTGGACCGCGACGTCCGCGAGCGCGACGTGCGGCGCGCCGCGGTCGGCGTCCGAGAACACGGCGACGGTGCGCAGTCCGAGCGCGGCGGCGGAGCGGAGGATCCGGACGGCGATCTCCCCGCGGTTGGCGACCAGCAACGTGGGGATCATGCGCGGGTGACGAGCATCCGGACCGGCGTCGGGTCGAAGCCGTTGCACGGGTTGTTGACCTGGGGACAGTTGGAGACGAGCACGAGCACGTCGACCTCCGCGCGCAGCGACACGACCAGCCCAGGGGAGGAGAGGCCGTCGACGATGCCGAGCGTGCCGTCCTCCTCGATCGGGACGTTCATGTACCAGTTGATGTTGGAGACCAGGTCGCGCTTGCCCAGGCCCCACCGGGCGCCCTCGGCGAGGAAGTTCTCCACGCACGCGTGCTGGTGGTGGGTGTGGTGGCCGTAGCGCAGCGTGTTGGACTCCTTCGAGCAGGCGCCGCCCACGGTGTCGTGGCGGCCGACCTCGTCGCCGACGACGGTCATGAGCGTCCGGCCCTCGTTCGACATCAGCCCCGAGCCCGTCGTCAGGAAGATCCCGCCCTGCGCGGCGATCGTGTCGGGCGCGGAGTAGCGCTCGGTGGTGTCGTCGGCGCGGTAGAGCAGGCAGTCGACGGCCTGGTTGCCCTCCAGGTCGACGATCGACAGCACGTCGCCCGCGGCGACCACGGCCGACCACGGCGCACGGGCGGGGACGACCTCGTCCAGCACGACGGTGCCAGGCGGCAGCGTCGGTTCGGTGGCGGTGCTCACGAGCGGGCCTCCCAGTCGTCGGTGGTGTTCAGGTACGCGCGCTCGAGCTCGGGCGAGGCGGTCCACTGCGGGTCCGCAGGCGCCGTCGCGGCCCCGCGCCAGGCGAGGACCTCCAGCGGCGAGACGACGTACTCCTCCCGCGGATCCAGCGGGTGCGGGACGTTCGCGATCAGGACGATCAGCGGCAGCTCGGCGCGCAGCTCGACGTGCGCGCCGGGGCCGGCCGCGCCGGTCGGTGCCACGAGGCCGTCCTCGCTCACGCGCATCCCGCGGAAGAAGGACAGCGACGGCGGCAGGTCGCGGGGCTCCAGGCCGTGCTTGGCCGCGGCGAGCTTGAAGAGCTCCCGGCCGGCGGGGGTCGGCGACTGCGCGGCGCCCTCGCCCCAGCGCGCCACGCAGGCCGCGAGCGACGTCGTCCCGCACAGCGCGTCGTGGTGCGCGCTCGTGTCGGACACGAGCGTCGCCAGCACGCGGCCCTGGTCGCTGAGCAGCGGGTGCGCAGCGCCGAGGTAGGCCTGCCACGGGATCTTCACGGTGTCCGCGACGTTCAGCCGCTCCCACGGCGCGTCGCTGCGGAAGAGCAGCACGTGCGCGCACGCGTCCCCGTCCACGTCGGTCAGCCGCAGCGTCGTCCCCCGCGAGAGGACCTTCGCGGTGTAGCCCGGGCCGGCGACCGTCTCGGCCCAGGTGAGGGCCTCGCGGTCCACGCCCTCCGGGACGATCGGTGCGTCCCGGGCGGGCAGGACGGGCCTCGCCGCGGCCGTCTGCCCGGCCTGCGCCCGCGCGTGCTCGCGGGCGGCGTGGGTGGTGGCGGTCGTGCTCACGCGCTGACCGCGACCGGGTCGCCGGAGGACACGAGCTTGGCGGCGCTGGTGCGGCGGCCGAGGAACACGGCGCCGCCCAGGGTCAAGGAGGCCACCACGAAGAGCGGCGCGAACCACTGCAGGTACCAGTGGCCGCCCTCCACGTCGTACACCGACGCGCGGGGCCAGCCGATGTTCACCATCATCGCCGCGCCGTAGACGATCGCGATGACGTTCACCGGGACGCCGAAGCGGCCGAGGGAGAACTCGCCGGGCAGGGCCGCCCGGTACTCGCCGCGCAGGCGCCGCATGAGCAGCGGGCCGGTGACCATCAGGTAGGCGCCGTAGAGCATCGTGATGCAGACGCTCGTCAGCGCGAGGAAGACCGAGCCGTCCTCGACGTTGACCGCGAGCAGGAGGATGACGAGGAAGCCGACGATCAGGCCGGGCAGGATCGGCGAGCCGGTCCGCTCGTTGACCTTGCTCAGCTGCGCGGAGAACGGCAGCACGTTGTCCCGCGCCATCGAGAAGATCATCCGCATCGCGGCGGTCTGGATGGCGAGGGTGCAGACGCACACCGCGACCGCGACGTCGGCGAGCAGGATCTTGCCGACGGTGCTGCCCAGCGACTCGGTCAGGACGTACGGCAGGCCGCCCGTGGCGAGGTTGCCGTCCGTCAGGCTCGGCGCGGCGAGCAGCCCGGCGAGCAGCAGCAGCCCGCCGCCGATGCCGCTGACGGTCAGCGCCTTGAGGATCGCCTGCGGCGCCAGGCGGCGCGGGTCCTTCGTCTCCTCCGACAGCTCGCCGGCGGAGTCGAAGCCGACCATCACGTAGGCCGCCATCAGCGCGGAGACGATGAAGGCGCCGGTGTAGCTGCCGCCGGGCGCGGCGCCCGTCTGGTGGACGACGGCGCCCGGGCCGCGGTGCGCGTGGGTGAAGAGCAGGACGATCAACGCGACGACGCCCACGAGCTCGCAGCAGACGCCGATGACGTTGATGCGCGACATGAGCTTGATGCCCGCCGCGTTGATGGCGGTCGTGACGCAGACGAGCAGCGCGCCGAGGATGACCGCGTTCTTCGCACCGTCGGAGGAGAGCGTCGAGGTGTCCGAGCCGACGAGCTGGAAGCCGTCCCAGATCGACGGCAGGACGACCTGCAGCGCGATCGCCGCGGCGGCCACGGTGACGATCTGCGCGACGATCATCGTCCAGCCGGCGAACCACCCGAAGGACGGGTTCGTCAGGCGTCGTGACCACTGGTAGATGCAGCCGGACAGCGGGTAGCGCGAGGCGAGCTCGGCGAAGCAGAGAGCGACCGTCATCTGCCCGACGAAGACGATGGGCCAGGTCCAGAAGAACGCAGCACCGCCGAAGGAGAAGCCGAAGAAGAAGAGCTGGAAGACGGTCGTGAGGATCGAGACGAACGAGAAGCCCGCGGCGAACGAGGCGAAGCTGCCGAGCGAACGGTGCAGCTGCTGCGGGTAGCCGAAGGCGGCAAGCTCGTCGGCGTCGGACGCGGGAGCGGTCGTGGGGGTCATGCGGTCAGCCTCTCGGTCTGGGGGCGGGGGGTCATTAGCCGTTTGGTCGGACTCCGAAGTACGATCGGGCGATGAGCACGGGGCGCCCGGCGGCGCGGGCGGAGACCGTCGCCGAGGAGATCCGGGCCCGTATCGTGCGCGGCGAGATCGCCGTCGGGTCGTGGCTGCGCCAGGAGGCGCTCGCCGAGGAGTTCGGGGTCTCGCGCATGCCGATCCGCGAGGCGATCCGCATGCTGCAGGCGGCCGGCGTCGTCGAGCTCGTGCCCAACCGCGGCGCGCTCGTCCGGGGCCCGACGCTCCGCGAGATCCTCGACAGCTACCTCGTGCGGGCGGAGCTCGAGGGCCTGGCCGCCGAGCTCGCCGCCGGCCGCGAGGACCGGGGCTGGCTGGACGAGCTGCGCGAGGCGCAGGGGCTGTTCGACAGCGCCGGGACGCGCTTCGCGGCGCTGGAGCGTGGGGAGCGCGTGGCCGATCGCGCCCGGGACGAATGGGAGCGCGCGAACGACCGCTTCCACTCCGCCATCCACGGGGCCTCGGGCAACCGGCGCCTGCGCGAGCTCATCCTCGACATCCAGCGGGCAATGCCGCGGTCCCTCTCCGGCTCGCCGCTGGTCGAGGAGCCGAGCCTCATGGCGGAGAACATCGCCGAGCACGCCGCGGTCCTGGACGGCATCGAGCGCCGCGACCCGGCCGCCGCCCGCGCGGCCATGCACCACCACGTGCTGCACGCCGGGGACCTCGTCGCGCGCTGGTTCAGCCGCCGCAACGAGGAGACGCTCGACACCGAGGCGCGAGCGGCGAACGACCGGCTGCTGGCGGGACTGCCGGCGCGGGGCGACGCGGACTCCTAGCGGCTGGTTCTGGACGCCTCGGGAAGGCGTAGGGGCGGGCACGCCGCCGAAGATAGATTGGATCCAATCAGCCCGCAACCGAGTTTGGACCAGCGTCTAAATGACCCTGGACCGTGTGTACGGGGTGGATCCAATCGCGGGTTCGTGCGCGGACGGCAGGGCGGTGGCGGTGGTGGCGCACGTCCGGTGTCCAGAGGCCACCGAACGTGCGCCACCGCCTCGCTCAGCGCGGGCAGTAGCTCGTGTCGATGTCCCACAGCGACGGCTGGGCCAGCGCGCGGGGGAAGCCGGGACACGGGCTCTCGGCGTCGCGCTGCCAGGCGCCGCCCGCCGGGCGACGGATGACGATGAGCTCGCTGAGCTTGCCCTCGCGGCCGGCCAGCAGCGCGTGCTCGGTGCTCCCGCACCGCCCGCTCAGGACGTCCGTGTCCAGCTGGATGTGGACCTTCGCCGGGTTTGCCGGGTCGTCGAGCAGCCGGCGGAAGTCGTCCAGGTCGCCGTTCCGCGGGGCGGTCACCGTGCAGCCGCCGCGCGTGGCGCCCACGCGGACGTGGAACGCGCGCGGCGCGCGGCTCGTCGTGCCCGCCGCGAAGAGCTGCCGCGCGAACCGGCCGGGGCCGTCCGCCTCGTCGTCGTCCCGAGCGTCGAGCGCGGCGCCCACCGCGAGCAACGCCACGATCGCCAGGACGGACACGAGCAGCCGGCGTCCCAGGCGCCGCGGCGTGCGCGCGGGCGGCGGCTCGGGCGGTGAGGTGTCGAGCGTCAGCCGCCCGCGCACCGCGAGCGGCCCGACGTACGCGCCGTCGTCGTCCAGCACTCGGCCGCTGAGCGCGTACGGCAGCGTCCCGTCCTGCGCGACGGCGTCGAAGCGGACGCGGTCCACCCCGTAGTCGCCCTCGGCGATCTGCTCCCCGAGGGTCAGCCAACGCCAACAGGGGGGAACCGTCGGCCTCCGCGCTGATCGTCCGGCTCGCGAGCAGCGCCAGCGCGGGGACGGCACCCGCCGGCGGCGCCACCGGGACGCTCAACTCCAGCCGTCCCTCGCGCCCGTCGGCCGCGCGCACGACGATCTCCAGGTCGGCCGCGGAGTCGTCCCCGTCGAAGGCGAAGGAGACCGTCCCGGACCGGGCTATGAGCGAGGGGGGTGCGTCCATGTGCCCGAACATACGCCGGACCCTGGCGTGCGGCTCCCCGGCCTGCTTAGGCTGCGCTCATGTCCCGGCGTCCTGTCCCCCGCCCGCGCTGCTCCCTGCTGCTCGCGCTCGTCGCGACGCTGCTCTGCACGGGTGCGCCCGCCCACGCGCAGGCAGCCGCGGCGACGACCGCGCAGACCCTATGGCTCTGCCACCCCGCCATCCCGGACGACGCGTGCGACGGCAGCCTGAAGACGACGATCCAGGAGCCGGACGGCAGCACGAAGGTCGAGGACCCGCCCGTCCCGAAGAACCCGCCCGTCGACTGCTTCTACGTCTACCCGACCGTCTCCAACCAGCTCGGTCCGAACGCGACGAAGGCGAACGAGCCGGAGGAGCAGTCGATCGCGCTCTACCAGGCGTCGCGCTTCCAGCAGCAGTGCCGCGTCTTTGCGCCGATCTACCGGCAGCTGACGCTCGCCAGCATCTTCGACGGCGGCTTCACCGACGCGACGCGGAAGATCGCGTACGACGACGTGCTCGCCGCGTGGAAGGACTACCTCGCGCACGAGAACCACGGGCGGGGGATCGTGCTCATCGGGCACTCGCAGGGGACGGGCGTCCTGCGCCGCCTGATCCACGACCAGATCGATCCGGACCCCGCGCTCCGCAAGCAGTTGGTGTCGGCGCTGCTGCTCGGCGGCAACGTGACGGTGAAGGCCGGCAGCGACCGCGGCGGGGACTTCGAGAACGTCCCGCTGTGCACGAAGGACGGGCAGACGAGCTGCGTCGTCGCCTTCTCCACCTACTTGGACGACCCGCCGCCGGACTCGGTCTTCGGGCGCACGACGCCCGGGCCCGACCGTGTCTCCGGCCTGGTGACCAAGCCGGGAACCGAAGTCGCGTGCACCAACCCGGCCTCGCTGGCCGACAACGCCGAGACGCCGTTCCACACCTACGTGCCCACGAAGATGTTCGCGCCCGGAACGCTCGCCGCGGGCATCGCCGTGGTCTACGGCGGCGTGCCGCCGAGTGCCCCCACGCCCTGGGTCCAGCCGCCCGACCGCTACACCGGACGCTGCGCGCGGATCGGCGGCGCGCACGTGCTGAAGGTGCGGCCGCTGCCGGGCGCGCGGCACCTGAACGCGTTCCCGTACCCGTCCTGGGGCCTGCACCTGGTCGACGTCAACGGCGCGCTCGGGGAGCTGCAGGCGGTCGTCGACCGGCAGACCGCGGCGTACCTCGCGACGGCGACGCCCGCCGCCGCGCCGCAGCTCGCGCTCACGGGGCCGAAGCGCTGCGTCCGGACCGCGGTCACGCTCCGGCTCTCCGGCACCGGCCGCGCGCAGGTCCGCGCGCTCGAGCTCCGCATCGGCGGGCTACGTGTGGCGCGCGACCGCACGAGCCCGTTCGCGGTCCGCATCCCTGCCGCCCGCCTGAAGCGCACCGGCGCCACCTCCGTGCGCGTCATCGCGACGCTGAACGACGGCCGCGTGCGGACGCTGACCCGCACCCTGCGGCGCTGCCGCTGAACGGCGCGCACGGGGTCGCCCGCTCCGGTTAGGGTCGCGAGCGGGATGAGAAAGCACGGAATGCGATTCATTGCCGGGCTCCTCGCGCTGCTGGCGCTGGGGTCCACCGCGAGCGCCGCGGGAGCCGCGGGTCCCCCGGACCGCTACGCCTACGCCGGCGGCTGCTACGCGCTGCCCGGCCTGCCGGGCGGCCAGCACGTGCGCTTCCAGGCCACGACGCTCGGGGAGTACCTGCTGTACCTGCCCGACCGCACCTTCATCGTGGCCAGGGCGGGCGAGGACGCCGGGGTGGCGCCGGAGCCGTCGCTCGCGGCCGAGTGGGTGGCCAGCGAGGCGACGGGCGGCGCCCTGACGCTCACGCCGAAGCTCGCAGGGGGCCGGGCCGTCACCATCACGCCGGTCCCGGCGGACGGCTGCGCCGTCTACCCCGAGGCGCCGCTGGACGCGACGAACGTCCCCGGGCCCGCGCTCTCCTACGGGACCGTGAACGGGATCGTCGAGGGCCACATGCACTGGATGACCTACGAGTACTTCGGGGGCAGGTTCCACTGCGGGCGGCCGTGGCACAAGTACGGGATCGCCTACGCGCTGCCGGACTGCGCGAGCGTCGAGGGGCCGCAGGGCGTCGACGCCCCGTTCCAGAACTTCTTCAACTACGGCAACCCCGCGCAGCCGCACGACACCTCGGGCTTCCCGAAGCTCGCGTCGTTCTCCCGGGACAACCTGACCTACGAGGGGACGTACTGGCGCTGGATCCAGCGCGCGTGGGCCGGCGGCCTGCGGATGATGGTGATGGGCGTCAACGAGAACCGTGTGCTCTGCGAGTTGCAGGCGGTGAAGGAGACCAACTGCAACGAGATGGACACCGTGCGGCGCGCCGTGCGGGACATGCGCGAGCTGCAGAAGTACGTCGACGCGCAGGCGGGCGGGCCGGGCAAGGGCTTCATGGAGATCGTCACCGATCCGCAGCAGGCGCGGCGGGCGATCAACGCCGGGAAGATGGCGGTCCTGCTGGAGATCGAGATCTCCGAGCCGTTCGACTGCCGCAGCGCCGATCAGCCGACGTGCTCGCAGGCGAAGGTCGACAAGGACCTGGACGAGATGCACGACATCGGGATCCGGTCGATGCTGCTGCTGAACAAGTACGACAACCCGCTGACCGGCGTGCGCTTCGACAGCGGGCCGACCGGGGTGCTGATCAACGCGGCCAACCGCGCGAGCGCCGGGTCGTTCTTCGACGCGAAGACGTGCACGGGGCGGTTGCACGACAACACGATCGAGACGGGGTCGCCGGCGCTGAGCGCGCTGGTGACCGGCGTGTTCGGCGGGGCGGGCGTGGGCGGCGGGACGGCGCCCGTGTATCCGCCGGCGCCGCACTGCAACACGAAGGGCCTGACCGCGCTGGGGAAGCACGTCGTGACGCGGATGATGGACAAGGGGATGATCGTCAATCCCGACCACATGTCGCAGGCGGCGGTCGACGACACGCTCACGCTGCTGGAGGCGCGGAAGTACTCAGGGGTCATCTCGCCGCACGGCTGGATGGACCCGGGGAACTGGCCGCGGCTGTGGAAGCTCGGCGGGATCGCATTCCCGGGGCACTCGGCGGCGCCGGACTACGTGAAGGACTGGCAGGACTACCGGCCGGCGAGCACCCCGTACAAGTTCGGGTGGGGCTACGGCGCGGACCTGGGCGGGTTGTCGCACCAGCCGAAGCCGGTTTCTGGGGCCGCTGCCGGCGGGACTTTGACGTATCCGTTCAAGAGCGCGGACGGGCGCGGCGTCGTGCTGTCCCGGCAGAAGACGGGGGACCGCACCTTCGACTACGCCCGCGAGGGCGTCGCGCACTACGGGCTCTACGCGGACTGGTTCGCGGACCTCGCCCGCCTGGGCGGCCCGCAGATGGCGGCCGACATGAACAGCGGCGCCGAGGCGTACCTGGAGATGTGGGAGCGGGCGACGGGGACACCGTCGTCACGTGCTTGTCGCTCGCCGCGGGTCGCGCTGACGTCGGCCGGACTGCCGGCGTTGCGGATCGGCGCGGACTGGACGGCGCTCCTGCAGCGGGCGGGACAGCCGCAGCAGCGGACGGTGGCGTGGTCCTACTGCGTGGCGGGTCAAGGGAACACGCGGGCGGCGGACGTGGCGGTGCTCTCGGCAGCTGGGAAGGTGGTGCTGGTCGGGTCTCGCGCGGTGGGTCGATCGGTGCGGCGGGTCTTTGTGGGGTCGTCCGTGCGTGCCCTGCGCTCGTTGCGCGGGGTGCGCTCCGTGGGCGCGGGCGTGTACACCCGGCGGCGGTCCGCGTCGCGTGTGGAGGTCTTCAGCGTGCGCGGTGGGCGTGTCCGGGTGGTCGGCGTCGCGACGGCGTCCCTGGCGCGCTCGGGGCGCGTGCTGCGCGCGGCGGTGGCGCAGGTGCGGCGGGCCAAGGCCTCGAGCGTGCTGCCCACTTATCAGCCGAGCAAGATCGAGTCGAAGACCGGCGGCGCGTTACGCGGCTTCTCGCTGGCGGGCAGCGCGGACCCGACGACGAACCGCGGGCTGGCGCTGTTGTGTCAGCTGCAGATGGGGGCGTACTGAGGGGAGCGGGGGCGCGGCCGGCGCACGGGCTCCAACCCGCGCTCGCGCCGCGACCGGGGGTCGCGTAGCCCCGTCTCCTGCAGGCTCGATACGATGTCCAGCGTCGTGCCGACGTAGCTCAGCTGGTAGAGCACTTCACTCGTAATGAAGGGGTCAGCGGTTCGAATCCGCTCGTCGGCTCTCACGAAAGCCCCGCAATGCGGGGCTTTTGTCGTTGTTGGGGGCGGCGGGAGAGTCCGGGGAGGGCGGCCCGTCGGCGATCGTCTAGCGAGACGGTGCAGGCAGGTGGGGCAGCCAGCTGCCCTGGTCGAGAACCGGGAACCGCTCCTTCTGGTCCAGATCGCAAGTCTGCGGCGTTCGCATCTCGGGATGCCTCGTTGGTCGACGAGCGGCGGGTCGGACTTCTTGCACCGTCGCCTTGCGCGAGGACCGCAGGTGAAGCAGGCTGCGCTCATGGAAATCACTGCTTTGGAGAACGGCCCGCTCAAGGTCACCGGCGCCGGCGATCTTGCGCTGACCGACTACGACGGCACGCCGATTGATCTAGAGGGCAAGGACACCGTCTTCCTCTGCCGCTGCGGCGGCTCGACGAACAAGCCCTTTTGCGACGGGACCCACACCAAGGTCGGCTTCGACGGGGCGCGCGCTGCGGTCGAAGCCAAGGACGCGTAGCCAGTCACAAGCGCGCCGCCGGCCCCTCGAAATCACCCTTCCGTCCCAGAGGTCACGGGCGTGCGGGTGCTGCTGATCTAGCGTGTCGTCAGACGCGGGATTCGCCGGGGGCGAAGTAGTCGGTGAGCTGGGTCTGCCCGAGTTGGTCAAGGACCTCTGGCGATGGTGAGAGCAGGAGCTCGCGGCTGATGGTGCGGCACACGCGACGGGCCAGACCGAGCAGTGCCGCGAGCGCTGGGGGACTCAGCGCCTGACAGGCGGTGAGATCGACGAGCACGGTGGCGGCGCCGCTGAGGTGAGCGCGACGGCAGGCGGTCTGCAGCGAAACCACGCCGTCCTGGTCGACCGTGCCTTGCACGGTGATCGTGAACGCTGTGGTGCAGCCCGTCGCGTCAACGGTGGCGTAGGTGCTTACGTCGTGGCAGTTTGGTGCGGGCAGTCGATCTGAGGTTGGTGCCATCGGCTGCTTCCTTGTTGGGCTGCAGATCTTGGACTGTGCTCGTGCAAAGCGAACCGGGCCCCACGAGACGCACGCGCGTGCAGCCACGGGTTCGCAACACTACGCCTGCCTGAGCGGCCACGTGCCGACTTTCGGAGGGGTCGGCCGCGTCAGCGGCCGCAGGGTCGTCTTCGGGCGTCGTGGTGCTTGATGTTGGGGTCGGCGGAGGCCATGGAAGTGCCCGGGCGACCGTCAGGAACCTGCGCTACGACCCGTCGAGCCCGCGCCCGTGCAGGGGGCCGGCGCCTGGCTTTGGCGTCGCGCCGGCGATTAGGATCGCGAGGTGCGTCGCTCCGAGCTCTGGTTGATCGCGGTGGTCGTGGCTCTTGCGGGCTCGCTGGCGGTGGCGTCGGCGGCGTCGGCGCGGGTGCGTGTCCGGGTGCTGTCGAGTCGACCTGACCTGATCACCGGAGGCGATGCGGTCGTGGCCGTCGACCTGGGGCCGGGGGTGGACCGGCGTCGCCTGCGCGTCCTGCTGAACGGCCGCAGCGTCACGGCTGTCTTCGACCGCAGCGGGACGCGAGGACCGGTCCTGGGGCACGTCACGGGACTTCACCTCGGGAGCAACGCGCTCGTCGCCCGGCTGAAGCGCGGCCCGGGTGCCCGACTGCGGATCGTGGACCATCCCGTGGGAGGCCCGCTCTTCTCCGGGCCGCAGATCCAGCCGTGGCGATGCCTCACGGTGCAGAACGGGCTCGGCGGCCCCGTCGACACCCAGTGCAACGCGGCCCACCCGGTCGTGCAGTGGTTCTACAAGGACACGTTGACCTCGCAGCTGCAGTCCTACGACCCAGCCCACCCGCCGGCCGCCGGCCGCATCGCGCGGGCGCGGACCGACGAGGGCCGCAGCGTCCCGTACATCGTGCGCAAGGAGCGGGGGACGCTCGACCGCTCGATGTACGCCGTCGCTGTGCTCGCCGACCCCCAAGGGCGCCCGCAGTGGAACCACAAGCTCTTCGTCCCCTTCGGCGGCGGATGCAGCGCTCGTCACAGCCAGACGCCTCCAGAGTCCTCAACGCCACCCGGCGCCATCGAGGTCTCGCAGACCGCACCCGATGACGCGGTCCTGCTCGACCGCCAGCTCTCCCGCGGTGACGCAGTGGCGACGACCGGCCTGTCGATCCTCGCGCAGAACTGCAACCCCGTGGTCTCCGCCGAAGCCCTCGAGATGCTCAAGGAGCACGTGGTCAAGGCCTACGGCGAGATCCGCTACACGATCGGCGAGGGGTGTTCCGGCGGCAGCGTGCAGCAACACATGATCGCCGACGCCTACCCCGGACTGCTCGACGGGCTCATCGTCGAGTGCAGTCTCAGCGACCTGTGGGGGCCGCCCACGGAGGTCTCCGACTGCAAGCTGCTGGAGCGCTACTTCACCGCGACGTCGCCCGCGCTGTGGCTGAACCCTGCCGCCCGCGCGGCGGTGGAGGGCCAGGAGCCCGGGTCGACGTGCGTCGCCTGGCAGGTGTCTTTCGGGTCCGTGCTGGACCCCGCGGACCGTGCCTCCCCCATCACGGCGTGCGACGTCCCCGCCTCCGAGCAATACGCCCCCGGGCGCAACCCGAAGGGCGTCCGGTGCTCCGTGCAGGACTACGACGTGAACATCTGGGGCCGCCGGACGCAGGACGGATTCGCGCGGCGCCCGATCGACAACGTCGGGATCGAGTACGGACGAGCCGCGCTCGCCTCCGGCGCGATTTCGCCCGAGCAGTTCGTCGACCTCAACGCGAAGATCGGCGGACTGGATCTCGACTTCCAGCGGATGCCCGAGCGCGAGTCGGTCGACCCCGAGACCGTGCGCATCGCCTACACCGCCGACCAGATCGTCCGCGGCCGCAACCTGGCGCGGGTGCCGATCATCGACCTCCGCGGCACCGGCAACGCCGAAGTGCACACGGACTACTGGTCCTACGTGACGCGTGCGCGCCTGAAGGCGGCCAACGGCTCCGCCGCCAACCAGATCATCTGGACGACCGCCACCGACGACTTCGTCACCGTTGGCCGCCATCTCCCCACCAGCCCGGGCGGCGCGGCGTTCGACCTGATGGACCGGTGGCTGCAGCAGGTCCACGCCGACACGAGCGCACGAACGCTGCCGCAGAAGGTGATGGTCGACAAGCCCGCGGACGCCGTCGACGCCTGCTTCGCCGGACGCGAGATCACCGACACCGCGACGTGCGAGCGGCTCTTCCCCCACTTCGCCAGCCCGCGCCTCGCCGCCGGCGAGCCGCCGACCGACGACGTGGTCAAGTGTGCGCTACGCCCGATCCAGCGCGATCAGTACCCCGTCACGTTCACCGACGACCAAAGGGCGCGCCTGCGCAGCGCCTTTCCGGACGGCGTGTGCGACTGGGCCGCATCGCTCACCGGCCGCCCTGACCCGCTGACCTGGCCGACCTTCACGAACGGGCCGGGGGGTACACCGCTCGGCCCGGTGCCCGCCTCGCACGCGCTTCCCCGTCCCTGAGTGAGAGCGGTGAGACCGCCCGCGCGAGGCGAACACCCAGCCGGCTCACGTCCCGGTGAAACCGCTGCGCGGCACGCCCGGCTACCACCGCAGGGGCACCCCGGGCGCAGGCACGGGAAGCCGCGGGGCGGCGTACGCGTGCCACGGTCCGTCCTGGTAGGTGAAGGCCAGCGCGAAGCCGGCGTCAGCGGCCGCCGCCTGAACGCGCGCGTCCTGGCGCCCGAAGGGGTAGGCCACGGTGCGACACGGCGTGCTGGTGAGCGCCTCGACCTCCAGCTTGGACTGCGACAGCTCGTGGGCAAGCGCGCGGTCGTCGATCGCGGTGAGGTCCGGATGCGTCATGGAGTGGGCAGCGAGTTCCATGCCGGCGGCGTGCAGCGCGGCGGCCTCGTCACGCCTGAGCATCCGCCCCGCGAAGCTCATGGAGCGTTCGGGGTTGCCGAACAGGCCGGGGCACAGGAAGAACGTGGCCTGCACGTCGAGGGACGCCAGCAACGGCGCGGCGACGGTCAGAGCGTCGGCCCACCCGTCGTCGAAGGTCAGGACCGCGACGTCGGCGCCGGAACCCCCGTGGCCCAGCTCCTCGGCCAGCTGCCCGGCGGTGAGGATCCGACGCCCGACCTCGCGCAGGGCGCTCACGTGGGCGGCAAGCTCAGTGGTGAGGGTGATCATGCTCGGCACCAGCCGCTCCTGCATCCGCGGCGCGACGGAGTGGTAGGCAAGCACCAGCGGGTGCGCCGGCCCGGGCGCCCTCACCAGGCGGCGTACGACCAGTAGGCCCCGCTGCGCAGCGTGCGACGCACGGTCGAGGCGGTCAGCACGGCGAACACGAACGCTCCGGCGACCAGCCCGAGCACTGCGGTGTAGTACGGCAGCCAGGTGGTCAGGCTGATCCCTATCGCCACGCTCAGCGCGGCCGCCAGCGTCATCGCCTTGACGATCGGGCCGGGACGCGCGAGTGAGAGCAGGAAGACGGCGTTCGTCATGCCGACGGCCAGCAGCGCGTAGCCCGCGACCCCGCCCGCGAAGGTCCAGCGCGTCGCGTGCTGCGAAGCCAGGGCCGTGGCCGGCCCGAGCCCTCCGAGGTGAGCCAGCAGTTGCTCCACGCCGACCGCTGCGGCACCTCCGAAGAGCATGAGGCCACCGCTGAGCGCGAGCTGACGCCGCCAGAAGCGGCTCAGGGCAGCGTTGTGCTGCTCGATGCCCGAGACGCCGAAGCGCTCCGACAGCGGGTGCAACAGGCCGGAGAACCCGTCGATCGACACCTCCAGGAAGGCGAGCGCCAACACGATGGCGCCCAGCGCCCAGTCCAGCCCGAGCTCGTACTGGGTGCTGAACCAGAACGGCAGGGGATGGGATCCGGCGGCCCAGGCGACCAGGCGGTCGCTGGTGAGGAACACGAAGTACACCAGGCCGTAGAGGGCGTACGGCAGAGCGCGTCGCGCCAGCATCCGCGAGTGCGGAAGGGTGGCGAGGCGCATCGCCCCGGCGGTCGTCCGGGCGCTGGCCCGCAGCAGGATCGTGATGCCGACCAGCTCCACGAGCAGGGTGACCGACAGGCCGATCCAGTGCTCGGCGTAGATCGGCAGGGTGGTGGCGTGGTGGAGCTCGGACACCGCCGCCAGGCCGGCCACCGTGCCGGCCAGCATGACGTCGTAACGGCGCCGCAGGTACAGCACGGCCTGGGGCAGGGCCTGCAGGGAGACAAGGACGAAGTACCCGAGCGCGATGCGGGTGTCGCGGCCGCCGTAGGCCCCTGTCGACGCGCAGACGCCCCAGAGCACGCCGGCCGTTGAGACCACGCCCAGCGTGCCGCCCGCGAGCATCCGCCAGACCAGCCGCTGCGTGATGTTGTGCTTGCCCGGCATCTCGAACAGCGGCACCAGGTAGCCCAGCCCCTGCCCGAAGCCGGAGCTCGCCATGAAGCCGAGCGCCGCCGCGATGGCGACGATCGAGGCCTGGCGGCGCGTGAAGTCGACCGCGGCGAACTGGGAGACCCCGAGGGTGAGCAGCGCCAGGAGCTGGAGTCCGAGCGGGACGATGAAGAAGGCGCCCCGACCGGAGAGCCGGGCGACGCGGCGCGCCTGCGTCCGGAAGGGCAGGACGTCGGGCTCGCCCACCGGCGTCGCCGCGGACGGCGGCGGCAGATGCGCCTGGACGGCGGCCGCCAGGGCGAACACGTCCTGCAGGTCGAAGCGCTCCCGCGCGTCGCGGTCGCGGATGCCGATGCTCTCCAGCAGCGCCGCGATCGCCCATGTGTCGATCGGCCGGCCGCCGAGCTCCTGGATCCGGTCGGCGAGCCCGTCGAGGCCGGTGCGCTCCAGCGCGAACGGTTCGTCGGGAGTAACCGCGCCTGGGACCGCGGGGCCTGCGGCCGGGGACGAGGCGTCGGTGCTCACGCCAGAGCGTCCGCGTAGAACCGGCGGTAGCCCTCGACGGAGTGCTCGGTGCGGAACCGCGCGAGGACCGCCTCGCGGGCCTGGCGCCCCAGCCGGGTGCGCAGGACGTTGTCGCGCAGCAACGTCACGACCGCTTCCCCGAACGCGACGTGGTCCCGCGGCGGGACGAGGATCCCGTAGCCGTCGAGCGCCTCGCGCACCCCACCGACGTCGGTCGCGACCACCGGGCGGGCGCAGGCCATCGATTCAAGGACGGTGTACGGAAACCCTTCGGAGATACTCGACAGCGCACTGATGTCGCCTTCGTTGTACAGGTCCGCGGGCTTCGCGTGGTGCCCGGCGAACACGAAGCTGTCCTGCAGCCCGAGCTCGGCGATGAGCGTCCGGCAGCGCTCGACGTAGGGGACATCCGCGTCGAGCGACCCGTAGACGAGGTACAGCACGTCGGGAATCGCCGCGCGAACCACGACCGCCGAGCGGATCATCGTCTCGATGTCCTTCAGCGGGATCACCCGGGCGGCCGCCACCACCACGGGGCGTCCGGCGGTGGCCACGGGCTTCGGGGTGGGGGTGAACATCCCCGGGTCGATGCCGTTGGGGACCGGCACGATGCGCTTATCCGGAGCGCCGTAGGGCAGCTCCCAGCGGCGGTTGAACGCGGTGACGGGGGAGATCACCCGGGCGACGCGGTAGTTCACGCGGGCGAGGTAGCCCGACAGGCCCATGAGGAACCGTTTGGAGAACGCCGAGTAGGGCCCGGAGGAGACGGCGATGTACCGCTCGCGCACCCAGACGCCGTGCTCGGTGACCAGGAACGGCGTGCCGTGCTCGAAGGCCGCCACCACGCCCGCGATCCCGGGAAAGCCCGCGATCGTCGTGTGGACGATGTCCGTGCGGGGGACCGGCGCGCTCAGCGGAACCAGATAGCTCGACAGCAGGCGCATCGCCCCGGCCACGTCGGCGATGGTGGGCTCGGCATCCTCCGGGTCGGCCGTCTCGCGCGCGGACTGCAGGAACGTCTCCCAGGTCGACTCCGCCTTCCACGTGCGCCGCCAGTCGTGTTCCTGGAAGTAGGACCAGAGCTCCCACAACAGGCGGCCATCGTCATCGGGTCCGCTCCGGGTCCCGATGGCTGCGAGCAACCGGCGCAGCAGCCCGTCGAAGCCCGCGGCGACCGCGGCGGGGGTCGTCGCGCGCCGGCGGGCGGCCAGGACCCGCGGGGGGACGGAGGCGAGGATGAACTCGGCCGGCTCGTACGTGCCGAACAACGGGATGTGGACGACCGAGCGGACGTTGGGCGGGAGCTCGTACTGCAAGCGCACCTCAGGCTCGCCGGTCACGGCATAGAGCGTGAAGTCGTACTCCTCCAGCTCCCGACAGAGGATGTCGCACCACGTGCTGACGCCACCGCCCAGGAAGGGATACGTCCCTTCCGTGCACAACAAGACGGTGGCGTCGGCCATACCTGCTCAGGCCGCCAGCCGGTCGTACAGCTCGCGGTAGGCGCCGTGGATCTGCGCCGGGTCGTGGGCGAGCGCGGTGCGCCGGCGCCCGGCCCGGCCGAGGGCGGCCGCCAGCTCCGCGTCGTGGGCGATCCGCAGGATTGCCTCCGCGGTGGCGCGGGACGAGCGGACCGGCGTGATCAGCCCGGCCTCCCCGACCGCTTCGCGGCACCCGCCGACGTCCGTCGCCACCACCGGGATGCCGGCGGCCATCGCCTCCAGGGCGACGAGGGGCTGGGCCTCGCTGAGGCTCGTCAGGACGAGCACGTCCATGCGGTCGTACCACGCGGCGGGGTCGCAGGTGCCGGTGAACCGGATCCGGTCGCCCAGGCCCAGCGTGTCCGCGAGCTCGACGCAGCGCTGCGCGTAGTCGGGCTCGTAGTCCATGGGCCCGACCACGACGAAGCGGGCGTCGTCGCGGAGGGCGGCGACCTCGGCGCAGGCGCGCAGGAACGTTGCGACGTCCTTGATCGCCACGACACGGCCGACGAAGCCCACGAGCAGCCCGTCACGCGTCGGCACGCGGGCCGCGCGGGCCTGGACCGGGTTCCAGATCAGGTGCTGGCGGTCCCGCGGCGCGCCGGCGGCGGTCTGCAGCGCGCCGTTGACGCCGCAGACAGAGGTGATCGCGTCGGCCGCGGCGTACGTGACCCGCGCCATCCGCGCGACCTCGGAGGCGCGGCGCAGGCGCTGGGGGCGAGCGAGGTTGTTCGGGCCGTACTGACAGCCTGCCGGGGCCCAGGCCGCCTCCCGCCACGCGACCCCGTGCTCCGTGAGGACGAGCGGCCGGTCGCGGTCACGGGCGGCACGCAGCCCCACCTCCGCCGCGGCACCGGTGCAGGCCGCGTGGTACACCCGCGCCTCGGGTAGTCCGTCCTCGGCGCCGTCCTGCGGCGTCGCGCGCGCCCCGTCCAGGACGATCTCCACGAGCTGTGCGTTCTCCGGGAGCGCGTACGCGGGCGTCCCGTCCGGCCGGTCCGCGTCCCGCAGGTGCGCCACGGTGAAGTTGAGGTCCGGCTGGGAGCGGATGAGCCCGTCGGCCCACGCCGACACCCCTCCCGTCACGTACGGGTAGCTGCCCTCCACGATCAGACATGCGTCGACCATCACGACCTCCGTCTTTCGTTCGGCGTTCTGAGGTACTTCGTGAGCGTGAGCAGTGTCCCACCGTCGGGCGGCAACTCACGCCGGACGTCGTCGACGAGCTGCTCCATCAGGAACACCCCGTAGCCGCCCTCCCCGGGGTCGTCGAGATCACGGCGCACGAACGTCCGGGCGTCGGCGATGCGGCCCCAGTCACGCACCGTGACGCGGATGACGTCCTCCGTGACCTCGGTGCCCACGCGGATCTCGTGCGCACCCTGGCCCGCGTAGCTGTGCTCGATGACGTTCGCCAGGGCTTCGGTCAGGGCGAGCTCGAGGTCGGCCGTGCCGCCGGCGTGGACGAGCGCCGTCTGCGCGCGCTCAGCCACCCACCGTCTGGCGTCGTCGATGCACTCGACCCGGCTGGAGATCGTCATCGAGTCGGGCATTCAGCCCCGGCGCATGGCGGCGACGCCGACCTCCACGCTGTCGTAGATGGCCAGGAGCTTGTTCGTCCGCGTCATGGCGAACACGCGCGCGACGGCCGCGGCTGGGGCCGCGATGGCGAAGTTGGCACCCTGGCCGAACGCGCGGCGGTGCGCGGTGACGAGGATGCCGATGCCCGAACTGTCGATCAGCGCCACGTCCGAGAGGTCGACGAGCACCCGGGCGGCCGGCGAATCGATCTGGGCGCCGAGCAGGTCGCGGAGCGTCATCGCGCTGCTGACGTCGATCCGGCCGTGCACGGCAAGGACTCGGACGCCATCGGTCTCGGTGAGCTGGTGTTCCATGTCTTTCAGGTCTCTCGTCCGGTTAGGGGAGCCGCCGGCAGCGCCAGGGCATCCTGATCCAGCAGGCGTACTGCCGCGTCCGCCATGCGGGGATCGAATTGACTGCCGCGGCGCTGGCGCAGCTCATCGGTGAGCCGCGCGGCCGGGCGTCCGGGTCGCACGGCATCGGGCGTGGCCATCTCGACGAGGAACTCGGCGGTCGCCAGCACGCGGCCCACGAGCGGGATGTCCTCGCCACGGGAACCCTGAGGGAAGCCCCAGCCGTCGAACCACTCATGGTGCGCGGCGACTGCGCCGGCCACCCCGGGGTGAAGCGGCAGGTGGCCGATGAGGCTCGCACCCACCGACGGGTGTTCGACATCGAACTCCCAGCCGCCGTCGGACGAGGCCGCGAGCCCGACGTCGTGCACGAGCCCGGCCACCCGCGCGGCGTCGACCTCCTCCTCGTCGAGCCCGGCCTCACGGGCGATCGCCGCGGCGACGTCGCTGACCAGGTCGTGATGCCCGACCGACTCCGGCCGACGGGCGTCCAGCGCACGGGCGAGCCCCTCGACCGTGGTCAGGTAGCGGTCGGCGAACGTGCCGAAGAGCCGTGCGTTGTTCAGCATCAGGCGGATCTGCTCGGCGAACGCCTCCAGGAGGTCCAGGCTCTGCTCGTCCAGTGGCTCGCCCGTCCCGAAGTTCACGAGGGCGAACACCCCGAGTGGTTGGCCGTCCTCGGTCAGGAGCGGCACCGCCAGGAGGGAGCGGATGCCGATCGCGTCCGCGGCCTCGACGTCACGCAGGAAGAGCGCGCCCCCGTCAGCCGCCGACCAGTCGAAGAGGCCGCTGTCCGGGGACAGGTCGACGGTCGCCGCGAAGCCGTCGGGCATTCCGGATGCCGCGCGGACGGTGAGGCCGTCCCGGCCCTCACCCGAGATGGCGACGAAGCCTGCGTCGCTGCGGGTGCTGGACAACCCGAGATCCAGCAGGAGCGCCACGAGGCGTTCCACGTCGACGGCCGATCCGGCCAGGCGCCGGCCGGCTTCGACCTGCGCGGTCGCGCTGGCCAGACGCGAGCGCAGCTCCTCCTCGCGGCGGGTGACGGCGAGCACGAGCGAGATCTCGTCAGCCCGCTCGGCGTAGCTCCGGGCCACGGCGGCCGGGAGGTCGTCGCCGAGCGCCGGACCGGCCTGCACGAGGCCGGTGAGCTCACCGGCGGCGTCGACCACCGGGAACGAGTACAGGCGCCCCACCGGACTGGTGACGACCCGCGGATGGTGGTCGGCGGGCCCGAGCGCGACCTCGAAGGGGGGGGTCGGCACGCTCCACTCCGCGCCGCCCTCGAGCGTCTGCATGAGGGGGCCCGGGGCCATGCGCGTCGGGTCGGCGGCGGGCCGCGCCTTCGTGTGCTCCAAGTGGAGGCGCCGTCCGCCCGGCTCGGCGACGTAGAGGTAGGCGTCCGGGCGCTCGCTCAACGTGGCCACGGCGCCCAGGACGACGTCGAGTCGCCCGCGGTAGTCGCTCGTCGCCGTGAGGGCTGGCAGGATCGAGACGGGTGTCGTGTGCCGGTGCCGCCAGCGGCTGGGCGCAGAGGTCCACCCGCGAGGCCGGCTCACGCCACACCGCCGGCGTCGTCCCGGCGCAGCGCGACGAGCGTCACGTCGTCATGCGGGGCCGCGCCCCCGGTGTGCTGATCGACCATCGCCAACACATCTTGCAGGAACGCCGCCGCACCCGTGCGGCCTCTGGCCGATCGGGCGGCCGACGCCAGACGCTGCTCACCGAACTGCTCGCCACCTTCGTCGGGAGCTTCGACGACGCCGTCCGTGTAGAGCAACAGGGCATCCCCCGGTGCGATGACGTCCGCGCGCTGCTCGAAGCTCACGTCCGGAAGGAAGCCCACCGCTGCCCCGTCGGCGTCCAGTTCGTCGATCTCCCCGCCGGCGCGGAGGAGCATCGGCGGGTTGTGGCCGGCGTTGGCGTACAGCAGCACCCCGTCCGCCGGCGCGTACCGCGCGCAGAAGATCGTGATGAAGAGCCCGGCGCTGACGAGGTCGCCGTACATCGCGCGGTTCGTCGCATCGAGGATCTGCGCCGGCTCCGCCCCGTGCTCGGCCTCCCGCCGCAGCACGCTGCGCGCCATCGCCATCAGCAGCGCCGATCCGATGCTGTGCCCGGCCACGTCGGCGATCAGCAGCGTCAGGCTGCTGTCGTCGTGCAGCAGCAGGTCGTAGTAGTCGCCGCCGACGTTCGCCGCCGGCTCGCACCAGCCGCTCAGGTCGGCTCCGGGCACACGCGGAGGCGCGGCGGGCAGGAGCCCGCGCTGGATGTCCGCGGCCATCGCGATCTCGTTGTTGAGCTCCCGCTGCTGCGCGACGATCTGCCGGTGCAACGCCGTCACGCGTGAGGCGGCGATGAGGCGAGCCTTCAGGTCGTTGGGGTCGAGCGGCTTCGTCAGGTAGTCGTCGACCCCGGCCTCCATGCCCCGCAGGACATGCTCCTTGTCCTCCAGCGAGGTGAGCATGACGAAGTACGTGTACGCGCTCCCCTGGTCGGCACGGATGCGCCGACAGAGCTCGTCGCCGTTCATGCCGGGCATGAGCCAGTCGCTGATGACGACGTCGAAGCCGCCGCCGCGAAACGTGCTCCACGCCTGTTCGCCGTCCTCGGCGACCACGCACTGGTGGCCGAGCTCCTCGACAGCACGGCGCAGGAAGAGCCGCGACGTGGCCGAGTCCTCGGCGATCAGCATCCGCATAGGCCGCGAGGCTATCGGCGTCTACGACGTGCCGGGTGTCGGACCCCCCGGGATGATCCCCGTGCGCGTGCAGAGCACGAAGGCGACGAACGCGACCGTGGCCAGCCGCAGGCGCCGGCTGCTGCTGAGCGCGGCCAGCGGCGTGAGCCAGGTGGCGTACCACGGCAGCAGCCAGGTCGACGCGCACAGCAGCGCGAGCGTGGTCCATCCGGCGCCGGCGATCCAGTCCGCGCCGCTCCGGGCCCGGCGCAGGAAGACGGCCAGGCAGACGAGCACGCCGCCCAGCAGCGCCAGCCGCACCGCCGACCCGGCGGCCGGGAGGCCGAGCGCGCCCGCGACGACCTCCGGCACGCTGAACGTCGCCGCGCCGCTGCCGGCGGTGAGGACGGAGCTGAACGATCCGGGCGCGCCGCGTCCGAAGGCGAGGACGGCGATCGCCACCACGGACCCCGCTGCGGCGACCGCACCGAGGAGGGCCTGCCGGCGGTTGCCGGAGGCGACGAGCGCGAACGGCGCGGCCAGCGCCCCGGTGAGCTTGATCGCGCCCGCCAGCACGAGACCCGCCATGCCGCGACCCTCACGGCCGCTGAGGACCGATGCGATCCCCGCCACCGCCAGCAGCGTCGCCAGCGCGTCGTTGTGGCCTCCGGCGACCTCGTACGCCAGCAGCAGCGGGTTCAGGCCTACGAGGATCGCAGCCGCCCGCGGGTCGCGTCCCCGCCGCTCCTGCAGGCGCCAGACGAGGGCCACCGTTGCGAGGCTGGCGGCGCAGGCGATCGCCTTGAACGCCCACAGGGCGCCTGCGACCCCCAGCGGGACCAGGGCGTAGCTGAGCACCGTGAACAGCGGCCCGTAGGCCGAGTGCGCGTTGTGCCAGCGCAGGAACGGATGAACCGGATCCGACGGCGCCCATCCGGTCCCGTAGACGTAGGGGTCGAGATGGTGGACGGCGCCGATCCGCGCGAAGCCGATGTACCCGAAGACGTCCGCCGACAGCAACGGCGGGGCCAGGAGGAAGACGAGGTGCGCAGCGAGCACCGCCACGACGACGGTGCGGCGCGGGAGGGCACGCGCCCCCGCCAGCGCGACCAGCCACCCGGCGAGCATGCCGAGCAGCAGCAGGTCGATGCCATGGGCGTCGAGACGGCGGCCGACGCCCAAGGCGCCGAACGGCCCGGCCAGCCACCGCGGGTAGGCGCGGTGGCCGCCCGGGACCAGCAGCGAGGGTCCGGAGGCGGCGTCGACGGCGAGCACCGCGGCGAAGGCCAGCAGGCCGGCCAGCGCGAGCGAGGGGAGCACCCAGGTCAGCGGCCGGCGGACGCCGACGCGGACCATGGGGCGCATCCTCCCCGCGGCAGATGAAGCGGGGATGAGTCGCTCAGGCGCTCGCGGGCACCGTGCGGTCGAAGCCGGCCAGGCTCGTGCCGGGGCCGTGCGGATCCTCGTCGTCGGGCGGCTGGATGTCGCGGCGGGTCTTGGCCGTCCACACCACCAGCGCGACGAAGGCAAGGAGGGCGACGCCGCTGACGGGGCCGTCGCCGAGGTCCAGGCTACCGTTCGTCGGCTTGCTGAAACCGTCGACCACGGAGGCGCCGAGCGGCCGGGTGATCACGTATGCGGTCCAGAACGCGAGGATCGGGTTGAAGCGCAGCAGCCACGCGATGCCGGGGATCGCGATGAGCACGGCGAACAGGGCCGCCGAGCCGAAGAAGCCGATGTTCAGCTGGATCGCGGTCAGGTCCCCGGCGGCGGTGCCCAGCGCGAACGTCGCCAGGACGGCCGACCAGTAGTAGACCTCGCGGGTGCGCGTGGTGATGGAGTGGATCGACAGCGTGCCCTCGTTGCGGTGCCAGCTGCGGAAGATCAGGGCGACGATGACCGCGTAGAAGGGCGTGGTCACCGCGTACGTGAGGCCGGCGCCGTCCTTGAGCCCGTCCGCGACCATCGTGCCGAACACCGCCAGCATCATCACCGCACCCCAGTAGGTCGGCGCGTGGTACTCCGTTGCGCGCAGCTGGCGGCGCAGCGCGTACACGAAGCCGCCGATGCCGATCAGCCCCGCCGCCGGCACGCTCACCTGGCCCATGAAGTCGGACATGGCCTCGCCCATGCCGGTGGTCAGGAGCTTGAGCACCCAGAACATCGCCGTGATCTGCGGGACCTTCGCCGCGCGCGGCTGTCCGCCCGGCGGTGGCGGGAAGGCGCGATCGAAGCGGGAGGACACGGCACGCGGGAGGAGCATGGCGGCCATCTTCAGCAGGACGGATGAAGCGGATATGAGAGCGGGCGAGACCTGGGTAGCGTGGAGGCATGCGCTACGTGAAGCTCGGGAACACCGGCCTGGAGGTCTCGCGGATCTGCCTCGGATGCATGAGCTTCGGGGACCCGGCCCGCGGCCCGCACTCCTGGTCGCTGCCGGAGGAGGACAGCCGCGCCCTGATCCGCCAGGCGCTGGACGCCGGCATCACCTTCTGGGACACCGCGAACGTCTACTCGGCGGGCTCGAGCGAGGAGATCGTCGGACGGGCGCTGAAGGACTTTGCTCCCCGCGAGGAGATCGTCCTGGCGACGAAGGTCCACGGGCGGATGCGCGAGGGCGCCAACGGGGGCGGCCTGTCCCGCAAGGCGATCATGGCGGAGATCGACGCGAGCCTCACCCGCCTGCAGACGGACTACGTCGACCTCTACCAGATCCACCGCTTCGATCCGCAGACGCCGATCGAGGAAACGCTCGAGGCGCTGCACGACGTCGTCAAGGCCGGCAAGGCCCGCTACCTCGGCGCGTCCTCGATGTGGGCGTGGCAGTTCGCCAAGGCGCTGTTCACCGCGGACCTCCACGGCTGGACCCGCTTCGTCTCGATGCAGGACCACTACAACCTGCTCTACCGCGAGGAGGAGCGCGAGATGCTCGGCCTCTGCGCCGACCAGGGCATCGGCGTCATCCCCTGGAGCCCCCTCGCCCGAGGGCGGCTGACGCGCGACTGGGACGCCGAGACCGCGCGTTCGGACACCGACGAGTTCGGCCGCACGCTCTATCGGCCGGAGGATCAGGCGATCGTCGAGCGCGTCGCCGAGGTCGCCGAGGCCCGCGGCGTCCCCCGCGCCCAGGTCGCGCTGGCCTGGGTCCTGCGCAACCCGGTCGTCACCGCGCCCATCGTGGGCGCCACGAAGCCGCTGCACCTCAAGGACGCCGTGGCCGCGACCGAGCTGCAGCTCACGGACGACGAGGTCGCCCGCCTGGAGGAGCCGTACGAGCCGCATCCTGTGGCGGGACACGGCTGAGGGCTGCCGCTAGCGCGTGACGACCACCCGTCCGGTGCCCACCAGGTAGCCGGCGCGCGTCGCAAGCACGATCCGCGTCCCGCGCGCGACGAAGCGCTTGCGGACCGTGGCGAGGCCGTGTGCGTCCGTCCGCGCTCGACCGCCCGCGAGGCGGACGAGCGCGCCTGCGACCGGCACCAGGTGACCGCCGCCGCCCACGCGGCGGACGCGGATCCGGACGTTCGCGCGCCGGCCCGCGCGGACCCGCC
>JAOPZU010000050.1 GCA_025963955.1 Solirubrobacterales bacterium | reverse complement strand
CGTCGCTGCTGCTCGCGCGGCGGCGCGACCCGCGCGGGACCCCCCAGCCACGACGCCACGAGCGTCGGCGCGAGGTCCGTGCGGTCGGCGACCGTCCGCACGAGCTCCTCCCGCAGCGCGCTCGGCGGGACGTCGGCGAAGACCGGGCGCAGCGCGTCGATCGCCGCGTCCTTCCCTTCGGCCGTCGTCAGGTCGGCGGTGCTCAGCGCCCGCTGCACGCGGAACGCCACGAACGGCACGCTCTCCTCCACGAGCTTGCGCATGGCGTCTGGCCCCTGGGCCTGCACGAGGTCGGCCGGATCCATGCCCGGTGGCAGCGGGACGACACGCAGCTGCAGCTTCCGCCCCGCGGCCACCCGCGCCGCCCGGAGCATCGCCTCCTGCCCGGCGCTGTCGGCGTCGAGCGCCAGCAGGACGACGGGCGCCAGGCGCGCGAGCTCCGTCACCTGGTCGGTGGTCAGCGACGTCCCCATCAGCCCGACGGTGTTCCGCAGCCCGGCCTGGTGCAGCGCGATGACGTCGGTGTAGCCCTCGGCGAGGATCACCTGGCCCGCCTTCGCCGCGTGCGCCCGGGCGATGTCGGAGGCGTAGACGTTCTTGCCCTTGTGGAACACCGGTCCATCGTTGGAGTTCAGGTACTTCGGACCGCGGTCGTCCTCCGCCAGCCGGCGGGCGCCGAAGCCCATGACCTTCCCCTTGCGGTCGCACAGCGGGAAGGTGATGCGCGCGCGGAAGCGGTCGTACGGCGCGCGTCCGCCCTGCTGCGAGCGGATGACGAGACCCGCCTCCAGCAGCTCCTGCTCCGAGTAGCCGGCCTTGCGCGACGGGATCAGGACCGCGTCCCACTTGCGCGGGGCGTAGCCGACGCGGAACTCGCGCAGCAGCTGCTCGTCCAGGCCGCGCTCGGCGAGGTAGGCGCGGGCGCCCGCGGCCTCCCGCGACTCCCACAGGTTGCGGACGTAGAAGTCGGCGGTCCGCCGCAGCAGCTCGGTCAACCGCGCCTGCTTCGCCCGAGCGCGGGCGGCGGCCGGGTCCTCGTCCTCCACCTGCAGCTCGACGCCGAAGCGATCGGCGAGGTACTCGAGCGCTCCGACGAAGTCGAGGCCCTCCTTCTTCTGGACGAAGCTCAGCGCGTCCCCGCCCTCGCCGCACCCGAAGCACTTGAAGAACTTCTCGTCGACGTTGACGTTGAAGGACGGCGTGCGCTCGTCGTGGAACGGGCACAGGCCCTTGTAGTTCACGGGACCCGACTTGCGCAGATCCACGTACTGCCCCACGAGCGCGAGCATGTCGACCGCGTCCTTGACCTGCTCCTTCGCGGTGTCGGCGTAGCGGGCCATCCCCTGCTCAGCGTACCGGCGTCAACCGACGAAGCCGTCGGGGACGGCCAGGGTCTCGAAGGTCCGGATGCAGTACCGGTCGGTCATCCCCGCCAGGTAGTCCGTGATCCGCTGCGCCTGGTCCGCCCCGGGTGCGCCGCCGCCGTCGGGCGGCCCGTCCGGCAGCGCGACGTAGTGCTCGAAGAGCGTCCGGATGACCTGGCGGATCTTAGCGTGCTCGCGCATCGCCGTCGGGCCGAGGTAGACGTGGGCGAACATGAACGTGCGCAGCGCGTCCATCGCCTCGCCCGCCTCGGCGCCCTGGACGATGTCCCCAGCGCTGGACGACGCTTCCACGAGGTCATGGACGAGCCGGTCGATCCGCACCGAGCCGGTGTCCCCGAGAACCGCGATCGCGTCGGCGGGCAGGTCCGCCTCGCGCAGGACGCCCGCCCGGATCGCGTCGTCGATGTCGTGGTTGATGTAGGCGACCCGGTCCACGATCCGCACGATCCGGCCCTCCAGCGTCCGTGGCGTCGGGGCACGGCCCGAGTGGCAGAGGATCCCGTCGCGCACGTCGTCCGTCAGGTTGAGGCCGCTCCCGTCGCGCTCGAGGACGTCCACGACGCGCAGCGAGTGCTCGTAGTGGCGGAACTCGCGCCCGAAGCGCTCCTGCAGCGCCTCGTCGAGGTACTGCTCGCCGATGTGGCCGAACGGGGCGTGGCCGAGATCGTGCCCCAGCCCGATCGCCTCGGTCAGGTCCTCGTTGAGCTCGAGCGCCCGCGCGACGGTGCGCGAGATCTGCGTGACCTCGATCGTGTGGGTCAGCCGCGTGCGGTAGTGGTCCCCCTCCGGGGCCACGAACACCTGCGTCTTGTGCTTCAGCCGCCGGAACGCCTTGCTGTGGACGATGCGGTCGCGGTCGCGCTGCAGCGGGCTCCGCAAGCCGCAGTCCGGCTCCGGCTCGGCGCGACGCGCCGGGTAGCTGCGGGCTGCCGCCGGCGAGAGGTGCGTCTGCTCCCACGCCTGGCGCCGCTGCGCGAAGGCGGACGCGACCGGCCCGGGTTGGGCGTGAGGATCCATGCTCTTCCATCATGCCGCACGCCCGCTTGTGTCTCACGACAGGAGGCTGCCCGTCGGCCGGGCTAGGTTGGTCGGCATGCTCGCCCTGACCGTCACCGCCGACGCGCCGCACGTCACGCTCACCGAGATCGCCGCGCCCGAGCCCCTGCCCTCCGAAGCGCTCGTGCGGGTCACCGCCTTCTCCCTGAACCGCGGCGAGTCCCGCGCGCTAGCGACCAAGGACGTGGGCGCGCAGGCCGGGTGGGACCTGGCGGGGGTCGTGCAGCTCGCGGCCGCCGACGGCAGCGGGCCACCGGCAGGGGCCCGCGTGGTCGGCCAGGTCATGGGGACGGCATGGGCGCAGCTCGTGGCCGTCCCGACGTGGATGCTGGCCGAGCTCCCCCGCGCGGTGAGCGACGCGCAGGCCGCGACGCTCCCGGTCGCCGGGCTGACGGCCCTGCACGCCCTGCAGATCGGCGGCTTCGCCCTCGGGCGGAGGGTGCTCGTGACCGCGGCGACCGGCGGTGTCGGACGGTTCGCGATCCAGCTGGCAAAGCTCGGCGGCGCCCACGTCACGGCGCTCGTCCGGGACGCAGCGGTGGCCGACGAGCTCGCGGCGCTCGGGGCGGATCAGGTCGTGACGGCGCTCGACGGCCTCGCCGACTTCCGGACGGTCGTGGAGGGCGTCGGCGGCCCGGTCCTCGGCGACGCGCTGGCCCACGTCGAGCCCAACGGCACGGTCGTCTCCTTCGCCTCGACCGTTCCCGAGCCGGTGAGCTACGCCGCGCGCGACCTCTTCGCCCGCGCTCCCGGCGCGCGTCTCTACGGCCTCTTCATCTTCCCGGAGCTCGAACGCGAGCGCTCTGGGGGCGCCGACCTGGCCCGGCTCGCCGCGCTGGTCGCCGACGGCCGCCTGGACTGCGGCATCACCCACGAGGCGTCGTGGAAGGACGCCGGCGCCGCGATCAGCGGCCTGCTCGACCGGAGCATCACCGGCAAGGCGGTCCTCCACGTCGACTGAGACGGGGTTCTACCCCATCGCCGCCCCCCGCACATGGAGCATCTCGCCCACGGTGGCGAAGCCCGCGCGGGCGTAGACCCGGCCGGCGGCCTCGTCGGCCGGGGTGAGGAAGGGCAGGCGGGCGCCGCGGGCGACGGCGGTGCGGGCAAGGACCGCCGTGAGCGCCGCCGCGACGCCCCGTCCGCGGTGCTCCGCGTCCACGCCGATGCCGGCGAGCTCTGTCAGCCCGTCGTGGACCACGAGCGCGACGCCGCCGCCGATGATCTCGCCGGCGGCGTAGGCGAAGGCGACCACGCCGTCGCGCGCGGTACGCCGCAGGCGCTCGATCTCTCCGGCCTCGACGACTTTGACGGGCGCGCCGAAGGCAGCGTCCTGCACGGCGCGGACCCGCGCGAGCGTCGCGTCGCTCGTGCGCGTGTCGACGGTCGCCACGCCGACGCCCCCGGGCGGCTCGACGTCCCGCAGGTCCTCCGGCCGCGCCGTCATCACGGGGATCCGGGCCTCCACCCGCAGGCCCGCCGCTCGCAGGGGCGCCTCGGCCTCGGGGCACAGCGCGGGCAGGTACTCCAGGGCCGGCGTCAGCTCGCGCTCCGTGAAGGCGGCGAGCAGCGCCTCGACCGCCGCGGCGTCGGGCCGCGCCCGCGCGTCCGGGATCGCGTAGTTCAGCCCGGGCGAGCCGGACAGCGCGTCGACGTGCAGCCGGAACGGACCCACGGCGACGACCTCGCGGTGGTGCGCCGCCGCGAAGCGGAGGTACTCCTGCACGGCTTCCAGGTCGGCGGCCGGTCCCGTCATCGCCGAGGACCCTACCCAGCGCCTGCGCAGGGCCGCTCAGCGCGCGGTGGCGGCCCGTAGGTGGGTGCCGACGTGGTGCTCGACCGTCTCGGCGATCGCCCGCTCGGCCTGCCGCAGCGCCCGTCCGTCCACCCCGTTGGGGACCTGCGCCAGCGGGTGCGCGAGCGCGTCGGTGAGGAAGGTGTGCGCGGCCTGGTCCAAGCGGAAGGCGCCCGCCTCGCAGGAGCTGCAGACCACACCGCCGGCGGCGCCCGAGAAGCCGACGAGATGGTCCGCCTCGCCGCAGGAGGCGCACGCGGACAGCTGCGGCGCGAAGCCGGCCACCAGCAGCAGCTTCAGGCGGAAGGCGAGCTGGTTCTCGTGGGTGGCGTGGGAGGACACGCCGCGGACGCCGCCGGCTCCGGCGTCCAGCAGCTGCAGCTCGTTCGCCAGCAGGTGGAAGACCGGCGGCTGCGGCTCGGTCGTGTCGAACAGCCGGGCGACGGCGTCGCAGGCGCGGGCGGCGCTGTCGAGCGCCGGCCCGTCGACCCGCAGGGCGGCGTACGCCGCGACGGTCTCCACGCTCGTGACCGTCATGAGGTCCGAGCGCCCCTCGTGCAGAACGAGGTTCAGCCGGAAGAACGGCTCCAGGCGACCGCCGAAGCGGGACCGCGTCTTGCGTACGCCCTTGGCGATCGCGCCGATGCGGCCGCGGCCCGGGGTGTAGCAGTGCAGGATGCGGTCGGCCTCGCCGTAGCGCAGGGAGCGGAGCACGATCGCCTCGGTCTTGATGGGTCCGGCCACGGCTATCGACCGGCTATCTTTGGTGCAGCAATGGCCGAAGTCATCGTCTACACCACCGATCCGTGTCCGTACTGCAGCCGGGTGAAGGCCCTGCTGTCCAAGCGCGGCGTCGAGTACTCGGAGATCAACCTCGCCCGCGACGCGGACGGACGCAACGAGCTCGCCGAGCGCACCGGCATGCTGAGCTTCCCGCAGGTGATCATCGACGGCACGCTGGTCGGCGGGTTCGACCAGACCCTCGCCGCCGACAAGTCGGGCAAGCTCGCCGAGCTGCTCGCGGCGTAGCGCCTCACGCTCGCCCTGCCGCCGCCGGGCGCGGCCGTCGCACCCGCGGCACCGGCTGGCAGGTGCGACAGACGTAGGTCCCCCGGCCGGCCGCGACGAGCTTCACGATCTCCGTGCCGCAGGTGCCGCACGGCTGCCCGGCCCGCAGGTGGACCAGGAACTCGTGCTGGAAGCCGCCGTACACGCCGTCCGGGTGGCGGAAGTCGTCGATCGTCGCGCCGCCGGCGTCCAGGCCCGCCTGCAGCGCATCGCGGACCGCGCCGGCCAGGCGCTCGTACTGCTGCGGGGTCAGCGTCCCGGCCGGCCGCAGCGGGTGGATGCC
>JAOPZU010000004.1 GCA_025963955.1 Solirubrobacterales bacterium | reverse complement strand
GATCTCGTTGATCGCGGCCAGGACCTCCCAGCGGATCCCGTACTGGATGCCAGCGGCCTGGTAGATCGGCAGCAGGAACGGCGGGATCCGGAACTTGTCGATGAAGAAGTTGGGCACCCCACGCGGGGCGGGACCGGGGATCGACTCCGCGAACGTCGGATCCGCCGGCGTCGGCGCGCCACCCGGCGCCACCGTCGTCGTGCCGTCCGGGCCCGTGTCGTCACCCGTCGTCGCCGCGGCCGCGTCGCGCGTGGCCTGCGCCCTGCGCTCCGCCTTCTTCGCCCGCTTCGACGTCGCGTCCTCCGACGTGCCGCCGGCGACCGCCGCTGCGGCGTCCTTGACGGCCTTCGACGTGCGCTTCCTGCGCTTCTTCTCCGGCGTGGCCGGCGCCTGCGCCGTGCTCGTCGCGGGGGCGGGCGTGGACTCCGTGGTCGCCGGGGCCGCGGGCGCCGCGGGCGTCGTCGGAGCCGGAGCGGTCGCCGGACCGGGGCCCGTGACCTTGACGACGAGGCCGCCGAGATCGGGCAGCGGGATCTGGTCGATCGGCGTGCCCGGGGGCACGTCGACGTTGATCTGCAGGACCGTGCCGCCCGCGAGCGTCACCGTCAACGTCCGCTGCTCGGCTGACGCGCTCGAGGCGGCACCGAATCCGGCCGCCACGACTCCCGCCGTCGACAACCCCACTGCGATCTTGGTCTTGCGGCTCACGTGTCTCTCTCCAAAACCCTCTGATGCGTGTCGTCACGTCCGAACGCCCGATGCCCGAGGGCACCCGATGCTGCTCGGGTCCGGACGACGTTCACGACACCTGGATCCCGCCGGTGCGGTGGCACCCGACGATCGGTCGGGGAACACCACGAGGCCCGGCGGGCCATGCTGACCGGACAACCGTACGGGATGGAGGTCACACAAGGCAACCATCCGCAAGGAGCGTTGCCATCCCCCAAAGGGCGTAGGCCGGTGGTCCACCGATCTCCGTGTGCGCCGTCCATCGGCTCCGCGTGTCCCCCGCGCACCCGCGTGGCGGTGCGCGGTGTCCTGCGAGCACCCCGCCGGCCCGTCCGCAGCGTCCTGCGCGGCCGGATCTCCCGGGCCGGCGGCCCCGGGGTGCTCACGGGTCGAGCATCGCGTGGCACATCCAGAAGGCCTCCATGACCCGCAGGTCGCTGAGGCCCCGCGGTCGGACGCAGTAGAAGACGGCGTGCGTCGTGTCCTTGCCGATCGCCCGCAGCGCCCGCGGCGGCCGGCAGAGCTCGGCGACGACGCCGTGGTCGTCGACGACCACGAGGTGCCCGGCGGTCAACGCGGGATCGATCCCCGCCGGCACCGGGATCTCGCCCTCGATGGCGCGGCGGATCCCCAGCGACCCGGAGATCAGCCCGGCGTCGACCGCCCAGATCGGGATGCCCGTCTCGGCGAGCACGATCGTCAGCGCGTCCTCGGGCAGGCCGTGGTGCGGGAAGCCCCCGGTCGTCAGGCGGTCGACGAACGCGGCCTCCATGGGCGGGCGATCCTGGTCGGGGTCGCGCCCGACGCTGCGGTAGAGCTCGCGGTAGGCGGCCGGTGCCTCGTCCTGGTGCATGTGGAGGACGTCGAGGCCGCGCACGCTGGTCGAGAGGAAGCGCAGGCGCTCCTTCGCCCACTCGGGGCTGCGGTTCGTGACCGTGATCGGCGCGTCGAGCCGGAGGATCTCCAGCTCCGGGAGCCGGTCGGCGACGTCCGGGGCGACCCAGCCGTTGCGTGGCCGGGGCCCGTGGGGCGTGACCGCGTCGTCGAACTGCTGCGGGACGTCGTCGGGGTCGCGGTGGATCCCCATGCTGCGGGCTCGGAGGACCGGCGGAGGCCGACCCGGCCGGAGCGCCAGGCGCTCCGTGCCGGGCCGGCCCCGGCGCTCAGTCCATCCCTAGCGGACCCTCGAGCCTGCGGTTGATGAACTGGCGCACGAACGGGTTGTCGGACTCGAACATGTCCTTGCGGGCGCCGGCCTGCACGATGCGCCCCTTCCAGAGGACCGAGATGTACTGGCCGATCTGGTGCAGCGACGCGATGTCGTGGGTGACCACGACGTACGTGCCGCCGTGCTGGGCGTGCATCTTCACGATGAGTTCGCAGAGGAGCGCGGTGCGCACCGGGTCCAGACCGGAGTCCGGCTCGTCGAAGATGACGATCTCGGGCTCCGTGACGAGCGCGCGGGCGAAGCCGGCGCGCTTGCGCATGCCCCCGGAGAGCTCGTTCGGCATGAGCGGGCCGGCATGGCCCATGCCGACCTCGGAGAGGCGCTGGCTGACGACCTCGCCGATCTCGTCCTCCGGCATGTCCGTGTTCTGCCGCAGCGGGAACGCGACGTTGTCGAAGATGTTCATCGAGCCGAAGAGGGCGCCGTCCTGGAAGAGGATCCCGAACTTCTGCCGCATGAGCAGGAGCTGGGACGTCGTCAGGTTCGGCACGGAGTCGCCGTGGACGATGATGTCCCCGTAGTCGGGGAACAGCAGCCCGATGAGGTGCTTGATGACCACGGACTTGCCGGTGCCGGACGGCCCGAGGATGACCGTGATCATGCCCTCCGGGATGCCGACGTTCAGGCCGTTGAGGATCGGCTTGCGACCGAAGGACTTGTAGACGTCGACGCATTCGATCGACCAGAAGTCGCCCGGGTTCTTCTCCGCGAAGCCGGGCTGCCCCTCGTGCAGGCTGTACTCGTGTGCCGCGTCTAGGAGCGCCTTCGTCTCCGCGTCGGCCCCGATCCCCGCTGCGTCGTCGTCCATCTCCCGATGGAGCAGACCCTTTCCTGTGGTCATCGCCCAACTCTCCTTCGTCGCAGCACCCGTTGTGTCGTCGGCTGGGCGTCCGGATCCACCGGACACCGCGCTGCACGGCGATCGTACGTCGGGTGCTCCGGGCGGTGGATGCTTCGGGGGTGGGATATCCGTCCCCCGCTGGTGGGGGTGTCTGTGATTTTGGTCCTCTTGGGCCTCGCGCCCCGCATAGAGTCGCCCCGTGGCTCCGTAC
>JAOPZU010000642.1 GCA_025963955.1 Solirubrobacterales bacterium | reverse complement strand
CAGGACTCGCACGACTTCCGCCGCGGCCCGCGCCTGGTCCGGGGCGAAGATGAGGCCGAAGACCGAGAGGGCGACGTCGACGCTCGCGTCCGGGACCGGGAGGTCCTGCGCGTCGCCCGTGACGAAGCGCGCCGACGTGATGCCGGCGGCACGGGCGCGCTCGGCCGCGACCCGGACCAGCCGCGCGGCCAGGTCGACGCCGAGCACGTCCGCCCCGCGGGCGGCTGCCTTCAGCGCCGCGTTGCCGGTGCCGCAGGCGATGTCGAGCACGCGGTCCCCAGGGCCCACGGCCGCGGCCTCCACGACCTGCTCGCTGACGGCGTCGAGCTCGGCCGCCGTCCGCTCGTAGCTGCCGATGGACCAGTCGATCATGCGCTCGCCCTCCGGCGGTTCAGGCGCCCGGACACCACGCGCTGGATCTGGGCGGCCTCGGGGACGCGCAGGGCCAGCACGGCCGCCGCGTAGACGACGAAGCCGGTGGTGGCCGCGGCACCGACGGACAGGACCTGCGCGAGGACCGAGCGCCCGAGCAGCTGGTCGATGCCCCACCACGTGCCGTAGCTGACGGCCCCGAGCAGCCCCGCGGCGTTGACGATCCGCAGCAGCGCGTGGGCCATCGCGGCGCCCTCCAGGCTGCCCTCGAGCAGTCGCCGCAGGTAGATGGCCTGGAGCACGGTCATGCCCGCGGACGCGACCGCCGTCCCGATCACCAGGCCGGCGACGCCGAACGGCTTGTAGAGCAGCAGGCTGATGACGACGTTGATCGCGAGGTTGGCCGTCGCCAGCGCGGTGGGGATCCACGGGCGCTGCAGGCTGAAGAAGGTCCGGGTCAGCAGCAGGTTGACCCCGGCGAACGGCAGGCTGAAGGAGAACCAGAAGAGCGCGGTGGACACGAGCGCGGTGGACTGCGCGTCGAACGCGCCGCGCTGGTAGACGAGCCGCGTGATCGGGGTGGCGAGCACCGCGCAGAAGGCCGCGGCCGGGACGAGCAGCAGGAAGATCTGCCGCGAGCCGGTGCTCATCGTCGCGCGCAGGCCGCTGAAGTCGCGGCGGGCGGCGTAGCGGCTAAGGGTCGGGAACAGGACGGTCGCCAGCGCGACCGAGAACATGCCCTGCGGCAGCATGTAGATGCGGAAGGCGGCGTCGATGGCGCGCGGCGCCGCCTCCGAGACGAGCGTGCCGAGGCTCGAGTTGATGTACAGGTCGAAGTTGATGACCCCGAGGCTGATGGTGATCGGGAGCATCAGGACGAAGACGCGCCGGATCCGCGGGTCGCGCAGGCTGATCTGCGACGCGAAGCGGAAGCCGAGGCGCCCGAGGATCGGCAGCGCCGTCACGAGCTGCACGACGGTGCCGACGAGGACGCCGATCGCGTAGGCGTAGAGCTGGTCGTCACCCTGGAAGAAGGGCCGCGCCCCCACCAGGGCGGCGATGATGATGACGTTCCAGACCAGCGGCGCGATGGCGGGGACGGCGAAGTGCCCGTACGCGTTGAGGATCCCGACCACGAGGCCGTTGACGCCGAGCAGGAGGACGATCGGGAACAGCACCTGGCTTAGGCCCACCGTGAGGTCCACCAGCGGCCCGCTGAACTCCTCGCCGAGGAACAGCGGCATGATCTGGCCGGCGAAGACGATGAACAGCGCCGTGATGGCGCCGAGCGCCGCGATGATGCAGAACAGGAGCGTCGTGGCGAGCTGGAAGGCGTCCTTGCGCTGGTCCTTCTCGAGCAGCTCGGTGAAGACGGGCACGAACGCCGCGCTGATGGCCGCGTCCGCGAACAGGCTGCGGACGAGGTTCGGGAACTGGAAGGCGAGGGTGAACGCGGACGCGCCGCCGCCCGTGCCGAAGTACCGCGACGCCACGACCTCGCGCACGAGGCCCATGATCCGGCTCAGGCCGGTGGCGATCGAGAAGATGACGGTGTTCCGCGCGACCCCGCTGCTCTTCCGCGGGACGACGGGCTCGTCGGAGGGGGTGGGCGTCGTCGTGGCCAAGCTGCCGGAGCGTAGAGGACCGCCCGGCACCGCACGGCCACCGCACGCGTGCAGCCGCTACACTTCGCCGTCGCTTATGGCCAACATCGCATCCCAGAAGAAGCGCATCCTCCGCGCAGAGCGCGAGCGTCTCGAGAACCGCCGCTACACGAGCGCGATCCGGACCTACTTCCGCCGCCTCGAGACGTCCGCCGCCGGTGGCGACGACGCGGTCGCCGACGAGGACCACCGCCAGCTCGTCTCCCTGATCGACAAGGCCGTCAAGCGCGGGGCCCTGCACAAGAACACGGGCAACCGCAAGAAGGCCCGCGCCGCGCGCACCCGCGCCGGCCAGTCGGCCTAGCTCCCCCGCCTTTCCGCGGCGCCCACAGCGGCGCCGTCGCCGGACCCGACACCGCCCGCACTCCGGGCGGTGTTCTTCGTTCTGGGCGGGCCCGTTCGTCCTCAGCTCGCGATGCTGACGATCGCGCGCAGGGTCGCGGTGTCGTCGGAGAGCTCGGACTGGCCGCGACTGCCGACCTCGAGGTCCGCGAGCGTGATCACGGCGGCGCGCAGGCTCTCCAGGTCGGTGCCCTTGGCCTCGCGGATGCGCCGGTCGGCCATCCACGGCGGCATCTTCACCGCGGCCTTGATCTGGGCAGGGGACTCCCCCGCGTCCAGCCGGGCGGAGATCGTCTCGATCTCGCGGACGCGCCGGGCCATGAGGGGGATGAGCCGGCCGACGGCCTCGCCCTGGTCGCGCAGCTCGAGATAGGTCCGCACGGCGCGCTTCGCGTTGCGCGCAACCAGCGCGTCGACGAACGTCCAGACCTGCTCCTCGGCCGACGGGGCGGCCGCGGCGCGCACCTTCTCCTCGGTCAGCATCGTCCCGGCGCCGTGCTCGATGGCGAGCTTCTCCAGCTCCCGCAGGAGCCGCTGCTGGCGCTCGCCGACGAGCTCGACGAGCAGCTTCGCCGCGGAGACCTCCAGGTCGACGCCGAGCCGTCGCGCCTCGCCGATCGCCCAGCGCGGGAGGTCCTTGCCCTTCAGCATGGTCTCGGTCGCGACCGATCCTCCGGCCTTCTGAACGGCGGTACTAAGGGCCGCCGGGACCTTGGCCCGGCCCTCCTCGCGGCCGAAGAACGCGACCGTCGTGTCGGGCGGCAACTGCTCGAGCGTCGCTTGCAGGTGCTTCTTGACGTCGGCGTCCTTCCACCGCTCGACGCCGTCCACGACGAGGAACCGCCGGCCGACCGCGAAGGTCATGGCGTTGAGGGCCAGGGCGATGGACTCAGGCGTGGACGAGTCGCCCTCGAAGACCTCCACCCCGCCCGACCCGGACTCGGCCTCGGCCATCTCGCGCAAGCGCGCGCGCCGCTCGGCCACGCGGCCATGGTCGTCTCCGTGGATCAGGAAGGCGGGTCTCCAGGCGGGCATCGCCGCGCACGATACGCGGCGGGCGGGACGGGTCGGTGCCGTGGGAGGCCGTTCAGGTGCCGCCCGCCCGCAGCACGGTCGCCCGCGGGACGGGACGCTCCGGCGCGACCGTCCAACGGCCCGCCGCGTAGTCGAGGCGGACGCTGCCCTGAAGGTCGGTGCGGACGGTCCGCGGGACGCCGCGCAGCGCGGACAGCGTGGCGGCGGCGGGATGTCCGTAGGTGTTCCGGGCGCCGACCTCGATGCCGGCCACGAGCGGGCGAAGCGTCCGCAGGAGCGCGGGCAGGCCGGGGTCGGCGCTGCCGTGGTGGGACACCTTGAGGACGTCGATCGTCCCCAGGTCCAGCGCCGCCAGGACGTCCGACTCCGCGTCCGCCGTGAGCAGGACGCGGCCGGCGCCGCCGACGCTCGCCTCGGCCACGATCGCGCGCTGGTTCGGGTCGGCCCCCGTGCTGCCGCTCGACGGGCCGGCGCGCGGGCTGAGGATCCGTAGCTCGAGCGGCCCGGCGCGCACCACCATGCCCTCGCGCCCGGGCACGAGCGGGACGTGCCGCTCGCGCGCCGCGGCGGCGAACGCGTCGCCGAGTGGCGAACGGACCCCGTCCCGCCCGTCGATCCCGAGCCCGACCGGCAACGCGCCCACGAGG
>JAOPZU010000636.1 GCA_025963955.1 Solirubrobacterales bacterium | reverse complement strand
GGGCGGCACCGGCAACGACACCATCTTCGCCAACGCCGGGCAGGACACGTCCTCGGGCGGCGACGGCAACGACACGCTCTGGGCCCTGGCCCGCGCGGACGTGGCGGCCGGCCCCGGCGTCGACCAGGTCGGCGACACGCTCGACGGCGGCAACGGCAACGACCGCTTCCGCACCCGCGACGGCGAGGTCGACCGCATCACCTGCGGCGCCGGCGACGACAAGGCGTTCCTGGACCAGGTCGACGTGATCACCGACGCGACCGCGGCCAACCCGAACGGCTCGTGCGAGAAGGTCGAGCGCAAGGCGCCGAAGGCCGCCGACAGCGCGTCGGAGGACGCGCAGGCGGCTCCGGCCGAGGAGAAGGTCACCTCCTGAGCAGGAGGTGAGGACGAGCGCACCGCAGGACCCGCAGCACCGCAGCACCCGCAGCACCGTCGCACCCGCAGCATGACCGCTGCACACGCCCGCCCCGGAGCACGCCGGGGCGGGCGCCGGTCGTCTTCAGGGGGCCTCGGCGACCAGCGCCTCGAGGTCCACCGGGCCATCCATCGCCATGCGGACGTGGCCGTCCGCGTCCCGGGGCCAGTCCGCGAAGGCCCGGTCCAGCACGAGCTCCAGGTCGTTGCCGTCCGGGTCGGTGACGTAGATCGCCAGGTGCGTGCCGTGGTCGGTGACCTGCCGCAGCGGCCAGTCGGCGGCGCGCAGCCGGCGGATCGCGTCCCCCAGCGCCGGGCGGTCCGGGTAGTTGAGCGCGACGTGGTGCAGTCCCGCGACGCCGTCGGGCGTCGGCCCGCCGCCGGCGGACTTCCACGTGTTGAAGCCGAGGTGGTGGTGGTAGCCGCCGGCCGACAGGAAGAGCAGGTCGCCCGTCGTGCCCCAGCCCGGGACGTCGCGGGCCTCGGCCACCACGTCGAAGCCGAGGACGTCCACGTAGAAGGCGCGCACGCGGTCGATGTCCGCGGTGCGCAGGTGGACGTGACCGATGCGCACGCGCGGGTCGATCGGCGTGCCCGCCGTCGCGATCGGGACGACGGGGCCCTGGGCTTCGGGGCGCGCCGCAGGACTCACAGCGCCGCTCCGGCCGGCGCGGGCGCGTCCACCACGTGCACCGCGATGTCCCACGGGTCGCGCACCGCGAACCCGCCGCCGGCGAGCTCCTCGAGCGCGACGCCGGCGGCGCGCATCCGAGCCCGAACGGCCTCGACCTCGGCGGCGCCCGGCAGCTCGATCGTCCAGTGGTGCAGGCCGACGGTGTGCGCCGGCGCGGCCGGGACGCCGGCGCCGCGCCAGACGTTGAACGCGAGGTGGTGGTGGTAGCCCCCGGCGCTGACGAACGCGGCGGTCGGCATCTGGCCCCAGACCTCCATCCCGAGCACGTCCCGGTAGAAGGCCAGGCCCTCGGCGACCGAGCCGACGTGCAGGTGCACGTGTCCGACGCGCAGGCCGCGGCGGATCCTGGCGGCCGGGGCCTCGCCGGCGACGACGCCGAGCAGCGCGTCGAAGTCCAGCGGACGCGGGCCGCCGCCACCGAACTCCTCCTCGGGAGTGGGCCACTGCGCGCGCGGGCGGTCCGCGGCGAGCTCGATGCCGTTGCCGTCCGGATCGGCCAGGTAGATCGCCTCGTGCGTGCCGTGGTCGGAGGCGCCCTGGATCGGCACGCGGACGGCGGACAGGCGCAGCGCGGCCCGGGCGAGCTCGGCGCGGTCCGGGTGCAGCAGCGCCACGTGGTAGAGGCCGGCGGTCCGGCCGGCGGGGCGGGCGACCGGGTCCTCGTGCAGGACGACGGAGGCCACGTCGCCGTCGCCGAGCTCTGCGACGGTCGCCTCGTGCCGGTGGACGCGCAGCCCGAGCGCGGTCGTGTACCAGGTGACGGCGCGGTCCAGCTGCGTCACGATGAGCTCGACGGGGCCGAGGCGGAGGGTCGCGGGCAGCACGGGGGCGGTGACGGTGGCGTTCATGCGGACTGCTTTCTGCGCCGGGCTCGGCGCGGGCGTGTTCGTGCATCCAGTATCGACGGGGCCGCCCGCCCCGCCAATGCACGACCCGCGCGGACGTATGGACTTTTCGATGCGCCGGCCTCAGCGGCGACAGTGCGCCCGCGGCACGTGGTCCTGCGCGGCCATCACGACGGCAGGGCCTCCGGGCGACGCCCGCGGGCGGCGTCGCGGTAGGCGACCGGCGGCACCCCGTACGCGCGCTTGAAGGCCCGCGAGAAGTAGAGCTGGTCGCCGAAGCCGACGGCGAACGCGATCTCGCCGACGTGCTGGTCGGTGAAGCGGAGCAGGCGCGCCGCCTCGAGCATCACCCGCTCGAGGATCAGGTCCTTCGTCGCCCGACCAGTCTGCTGGGTAAGCGTCCGGGCCAGGGCGGCCCGGGGCACGCCGAGCGCGTCGGCGTAGTGGACCGCGTCGTGGTGGCGCGGGAAGTCCTGCTCGAGCAGCGCGACGAACCGGCGGTGCAGGCCGATCGCGGCGTCGCCGGGGTCCTGCCGCTCCGCACGGGAGGCGTCGTACCAGCGCTCGAGCCACAGCAGCAGGGTCGCGATGAGGTTGCCCTGCAGGTCGGCGCTGTAGGTGTCCTGCGGGCGGCGGACCTCGGCGTGCAGGGCGGCCACGATCCCGTCCACGCGGCCTCGTTCCCCCGCGGGGACCGCGATCGCCCGCGCGGAGCGCCCGCTCAGCA
>JAOPZU010000625.1 GCA_025963955.1 Solirubrobacterales bacterium | reverse complement strand
CGCTGAGCTTCGCGCTCACCTCCGACCCGGCGGAGCTCGCGGAGCTGCTGGACGTCACCGCCCGCTCCATCTTCACCTTCGTGGACGAGACGCTCGCCGGCATCGCCAGGGAGGTCACGCGCGAGCGCGAGCACCTGCGGCGCGGGACCCAGGCCGAGCGGCTGGAGGTCGTCAGCCTCGTGCTGTCGGGCGCGCCCATCGCGGCCGACCGCGCGAGCCTGCGCCTGGGCTACGAGCTCGAACGCACGCACACCGCCGCCGTGGTCTTCACCGACGCCGCCGAGCCCGATCAGGGCGCGCTCGAGGCCGGCGCGGAGCTGCTGGCCCGAGCGGCCGGTGTCCGCCGTCCGCTCGCGGTGGTCGCGAGCGCCTCGGCCCTGTGGACGTGGACCGCCGCCCCGGAGGGCCCCGACGTGGACGCCCTGCGCACCGCGCTGGCGGGCGCCGCGCCCGCTCGCATCGCCCTCGGGCCGACGCTGCCCGGGATCGACGGCTTCCGGCGCAGCCACCTCGATGCCCTGGCGACCCAGCGCCTGCTGCAGCGCGTGCCGGATGACGTGCGCCTGGCCACCTACGACGAGGTCCAGGTGGTGGCGCTCGCCACGCAGGACGAGCAGCGGGCGGACGAGCTCGTCCGGCGGGCCCTCGGGGCGCTGGCCCTGGCTCCTCCCGAGCTGCGCGAGACCGTGCGCACCTACCTGCGCGAAGGCTGCAGCACCACGCGCACCGCGAAGGCGCTCTTCACGCACCGCAACACGGTCGTCGGGCGGCTGGCCCGGGCGGAGCAGCTGCTCCCCGCGCCGCTCGCCGGACGCTCGCTCCAGGTCGGCCTGGCGCTGGAGATCGTGCATTGGCTCGGGCCGCGCCCGGTGTGATAGACCGCACCGATGGGCCTCTTCTCGCTGGCGACGCTCCCCCTCCGCGCCACGATCGCCGCCGCCGAGCTCGTCGTCGCCGCCGGTGAGGCGGTGCGCCCGAGCGGCCCGCTCCGCCGGCCGGGCGGCTACGCCGAGCGCGTCGAGGTGCTGCTCGCCGAGGACGGCCCGCTCGAGCAGCTCGGCCGCTTGTCGGCGCCCGACGGTCCGCTCGCGCGGATCGAGCAGCTCGCGCGGCTCACCGGGGACGACCGGCCACTCGGGCGGGCCCTGGCGGCCGGCGGGCCGCTTGACCGGCTGCTCGCCGAGGCCGGCGTGGTCGACCGCCTGCTCGCGGAAGGCGGGCCACTCGACCTGCTGCTGGCGGAGGACGGCGCCGTCGAGCGGCTGCTCTACGTCGGTGGGCCGTTGGACCGGATGCTCGCGACGGGCGGCCCGCTCGACCGCCTGACGGCCGAGCGGGGCACGCTCGACCGGGTGCTGGAGGAGGGCGGCGTCCTGGACCGGATCTTCGCCCCGGACGGCCTGATCGAGCAGCTGCTGCGCGCCGACGGGACGATCGAGCGGCTGCTGGCGCCGGACGGCACGGTCAACCGCCTGCTCGTGGCCGACGGGACCCTCGACCGCGTGCTGGCGCCGGGCGGCGGCGTGGAGCGCCTGCTGGCGCAGGACGGCCCGCTGGACCAGCTCGCCGACCTGTCCGCGACGCTCGCGCGCCTGGCCGACCTCGACGACACCCTGCAGCGCCTGGGCGCCCTGGAGGAGACCCTGCGGACGCTCGGCACGCTCGGCGACTCGCTCGAGCGCCTGGCGACCGTGGCCGACGCGCTCGAGCGCCTGGCGGAGTCCACCCGCGAGCTGCCCGCGCTCGGGGACCGGGTCCAGGGCGTCGAGTCCCAGGTCGTCTCCATCGGCGCGCAGCTCGAGCGCCTCGCGCCCGCGCTCGACGTCCTGGCGGAGAGCGTCGCGAGCCTCCAGGACTCCGCGGCGCAGCTGGGCGGCGCGGTCGTCCCGCTCGGTCGCCTGGCCGAGCGCCTGCCCGGTTCGCGGCGCCGACTGCAGGGACCGCGCGAGTAGCCGCGCGGCGGTGGCTCAGCGCGCGGCCGGCACCGTCTGCAGGCGCAGGTACGCGAGGCGCTCGATCAGAGCGGCGGGCCGGCCGAGATGGAAGCCCTGCCCGGCGTCGACCCCGAGCGCGGCGAGGCTTTCGATCGTCGCGTCGTCGCCGACGAACTCGGCGACGGTCCGCGTGCCCATGCCGCCTGCGATGCCGACCACCGCCTGCACGACGAGTTGGTCGGTGGGGTTCCGGCAGAGGTTGCGGATGAACTCGCCGTCGATCTTCAGGTAGTCGACCTGCAGGTGCTTCAGGTAGTAGAAGGACGCGAAGCCCGCGCCGAAGTCGTCCAGAGCGATCTGGCAGCCGAGCTCCCGCAGCTCGCGGGACAGGGCGCGCGCCCGCTCGATGTTCGTGATCGCGGCGGTCTCGGTGATCTCGATGACCAGGCGGTCGCGCGGGATCGGCAGGCGGGTGAGCAGCTCGGCGACGTGCGTGCCCAGGTGCGGGTCGGACATCGAGCGGCCGGAGACGTTGACCGTCAGCCGCAGGTCGTGTCCCGCGCGCAGCGAGTCGTGCACGTGCCGGACCGCCTGTCCCAGCACCCACCGGTCGATGCTCGTGATGAGGCCGAAGCGCTCGGCACTGGCGAGGAACGCGCCGGGCGCGATCAGGTCGCCGTTCGCGTCGGGCAGACGGAGCAGCAGCTCGAACGTCGGCGGCCCGCCCGCACCGTGGAGCTCGACGATGGGCTGCGCGTGAAGGACGAACGCGTCGTGGTCGACGGCGTGGCGCAGCCGCAGGTTCCAGTTCTCCCGCACCGACATCAGCCGGCGCTGGTCGTGCCTGCGGTCGTAGACGCTGAGCCGGTCCTTGCCGGCTTCCTTGGCGTCGTACATGGCGATGTCGGCCTCCACCAGCAGCTCGTCCGCGGTGAGGTCGTCGTCCTGGGCGAACAGGGCGATGCCCACGGACGCCGAGACCTGGCGGTGCCGCGCGTCGCCGCCGACCTGGCCGTCGTCGCGCACGACCTGCAGCACGTTCTCGGCGACCTGCACGGCGGCGTCATGGTCGCCCCGCGTGAGGAGGATCGCGAACTCGTCGCCCCCCACCCGCGCGACGACGTCGGTGCCCCGGACCGCCGAGCCGAGGAGCTCCCCGACGCGCGCGATGAGCTGATCACCCGCGGCGTGCCCGAGCGAGTCGTTGACGAACTTGAAGCCGTCCAGGTCGAGGAACAGGACGGCGCCGGCCTCCCCGTAGCGGGCGCTGTGCAGCAGCGTCCGCTCCAGCTCCTCCGTGAACCGGCGCCGGTTGAACAGCCCCGTGAGGGCGTCGTGGTCGGCCAGGTGCTGCAGGCGCCCCTCGAACTGCTTGCGCTGCGAGACGTCCATGACGTTGACGACCGCCAGCTCGTCGTGGTCCGGCAGCGGTGCGGCCGACAGCACGACCCACAGCGGCCGCCCGTCCCGATGGAGCAGCCGGAGCTCCGCCTCGGCGGTGGCGTGACCGCGGAGCGGCCCGACCGCTTCCAGCAGCAGGTGCAGGTCGTCAGGGTGCGTGAGGTCCTGCAGGGTCCGGCCCTCCAGCTGCGGGGCCGTCTGCCCGAGCATTGTGCCGAGGGCGGGGTTCACCGCGACGAGCTGCCCGCGGGACGCCGCGGCCAGGGAGATCAGGCTGACGCCGATCGGCGCCGCCTCGAAGGCGGTGCGGAAGCGCTGCTCCGCGTTGCGCAGGGCGCCTTCCAGCTCGGCGTGGGCGGTGATGTCCTGGACCGTGCCGGATATGGCGGGGACCGACCCGTCCACGTCGGGGTCCGGGCGCACGCGCAGCTGCAGGTGGACGAGCGAGCCGTCGCGGCGCGTCAGCCGGTAGCTCGTCTCCTGGGGCTCCCCGGCCCGGGCGCGGGCGACGGCGGCCCGCACGCGCTCCAGGTCATCGGGGTGCACCCGGGTCCAGGCGAGTTCCGGGTCCTCCTCGTCCGCGAGCTCCATGATCCGCCGGTACTCCGGCGACGTCGTCCACTCCCCGTCCTGCCGGCGGAGGAAGGAGCCGATCCGCGCGAGCGCCTGGGCCTCCTCCAGCGCTTCGTGCTCGGCCACGAGCGTGAGCTCGGCGCGGGCCTGCGCGAGGTCGTCGAACATCTGCGGCGTCTGCAGCAGCTGCGAGTAGGACGAGCGCAGGCTCAGGTAGAGGACGCCGACCGCCGCCCCGAGGACGTCCCACACGCTCATCTGCCAGCCGAAGGCCCGCCGCATCGCTTCGCCGTGGGCGTCCGGGGTCACCAGCGGCAGCAGCAGGTGCACGGCGTGAGAGCCGTGGTGGACCGCGCAGGTCAGGAAGATCAGCGCCGTCGCCGAACCCAGCGGGTTGCTGCGCAGCTGCCGGGTCCGCAGCAGGCCGCCGAGGATGAACCAGCTGATCGCGAAGTAGCAGCCGGCGATGATGAGGTTCGCCGCGGCGGCGATCGGCCAGCTCACGCCGACCGCCGGGGTGGCCCGGCCCCAGGCACGAGGGGTTCACGCATATCCCTCCCGTCATCGGCAGCGGGTCGGCCCGACTTGAACACCGTCCTCAAGTCCGAACGCGAAGCGGCCGATGATCGAACGGTGCCCGTCGCCCTCGCGCACCCGCAGACGCCCCCGCTGGATCTGGCCCAGCGGACGCAGGCCGCTGCCGTCGCGATCGCGGTGGCGGGCGGGCTCT
>JAOPZU010000556.1 GCA_025963955.1 Solirubrobacterales bacterium | reverse complement strand
GGTGAAGGGCGCCCTGGAGCACGGGTTGCCGTGAGCGGGACACCCTCACCGTGCGGTGAAGGGCGCCCTGGAGCACGGGTTGCCGTGAGCGGGACACCCTCACCGTGCGGTGAAGGGCGCCCTGGAGCACGGGTTGCCGTGAGCGGGGTGGCGGGGCTCAGAACCCCGCCTTCTCCAGCAGCTGCAGCCAGAGCTCGCTGCGGGTGGGGAAGACCGGGACCGCGTGCCACAGGCGGGTCAGCGGGACCTCGCCGACGACCGCGATCGTGGCGGCCTGCAGGAAGTCGGCGATCTCGGCCCCCGTGATCGTCGCGCCGACGACCAGACCGCGGTCCTCATCGATGACCAGCCGCGCCGTGCCGACGGCGCCGCGCCCGTAGAAGCTGCCGCCGGCGTTGGCGGACGTCCCGACCTCCACGGCCCGCGCGCGGATGCCCGCGTCGAGGGCCCCCGCCAGCGTGTAGCCGACCGCCGCCACCTGGGGCTCGGTGAACGTCACCCGCGGCGAGCGTCCGCGGTCGATGAGCAGCTCGGTCGGCTTCCCGAGGATCTCGTCGGCCGCCAGGCGGGCCTGGTACTTGCCCATGTGCGTCAGCAGGGCGCGGCCGTTCGCGTCGCCGACGGCGAAGAGCCAGTCGTGCCCGGGCACGCGCATCGTGTCGTCGACCGCGAGGTGGCCGTGGTCGTCCGGGGCCACGCCGATCGTCTCGAGGCCGAGCTCCTCCAGCGGGACATGGCGCCCGGCCGCGACGACGAGCTCCGCGGCCGTGAGGCGCTCACCCGTGCCGAGCTCCACGGTGACCGGCCCGGACGTCCCGTCGCGCTCGACCCGCGCGACCTTGACGCCCGTCCGCACCGAGACGCCGAGCTCGGCCATCGCGTCCTGCACCTGCTCTGACGCGAACGGCTCCTCCTTCACGAGCAGCCGCTCGGAGCCCTCGAGGATCGTCACCTCGCTGCCGAGCGAGCGCCAGGCCTGCGCCATCTCAGTGCCGATCGGGCCGCCGCCGATGACGAGCAGCGACGCAGGGACCTCGTGCGCGTTCGTGATCTCGCGGTTCGTCCACGGCACGGCGTCCGCCAGCCCCTCGATCGGCGGCATCGCAGCGCGGCTGCCGACGGCCACCAGGACCGCGCGGCGCGCGATCAGACGCGTGCCGTCGTCAACCACCACCGTCCGCTCGCCGTCGAGACGGCCCGTCCCCCGGACAAGCGCGATGCCCTTGTCCTGCACCCACGGCAGCTGCTCGCCGTCGTCGAGGCCGTGGACGATCTCGTCCCGCCGGGCGAGCACGGCCGCCGCGTCGACGGACCCGCTGACGGCCTCGGCCGCCCCGGGGATCCGCCGCGCCTCGGCGAGCGCCTGCCCGGGGCGCAGCAGCCCCTTCGAGGGCATGCAGCCGTAGAAGCTGCACTCGCCGCCGACGAGGTGCTTCTCCACGAGGGCGACCTGCAGGCCCGCGTCCGCGAGGCGACCGGCGGCGACCTCACCCGCCGGGCCGGCGCCGAGGACGATGACGTCGTGTTCCTGGGATGACATTGGCCCCATCTTGCCCGGACGAAGGTGACGGGAAGCGAAATTCGGGCGCCGGCGGGCGCGGTGCGTCAGCCGTCCAGGCGCTCCTGCACCGTGACGTAGGCGTCGTTCGCCTCGGTCAGGAAGCGCAGAACGGTCTCTCTCGCGCGCTCGTCCATGCCGTCGATGACGTTCTCGAGCTGGTCGGCGAGGACGTCGGCCGCGCCGCGCAGGACCTCCTGGCCGCGCGGCGTGATCGACACGACGCTCGAGCGACGGTCCGCCGGGTTCGGGTTGCGCTCGATCATCTCGGAGCGCTCGAGCCGGTCCAGCGCGGGCGTGACGCCGCCCGTGCTCATGCCCAGGCGCTCCGCGATCTGCCCGTTGGTGAGCCCGCCGTCGAGCGCGAGCTCGGACAGGATCGCGTACGAGGTGGGGTTCACGCCGGCGACCTTTGCGGCGGTGCCTGCTGCGCGAGTCTGGGTGATGGAGAGCCGTGAAACGGCGACGAGCAAGGCGTTTCCGTGAATCGTCACTGCTGCCTCCTGTGACCAGCGACGCCCGGTAGCCAATCACAACCACGGGCGGATCGCACCGATCCGGCACAGGCCGGAACGCCAAGTCTCCGCGAGTCAGGCGGTGTCCGCGGCGGGATCCGGGGCCCGCAGCGCCCGCCGCACGAGCTGCCACGCGACGAACAGCTGCAGCAGGGCGAAGGCGACCTCGACCGCCCGCTCGGGCAGCGCGTTGACGAGGGCCACCCCGCCGATCGCGCCCGGAATCGCGAGGACGCCGACGATCAGGCCGTCCTGCACGCGCAGGTTCCCGTACCGGTGCTGCCGCCACGCGCCCACGGCCGCGACCGGGACGATGGCCAGCAACGAGGTGGCCTCCGCGTCGACCTGGCTGAGGCCGACGACTGCCACGAGCGCGGGAACGAACAGCGCACCCCCGCCGATGCCGAGCATCCCGGCCAGGACGCCCGCCAGCAGGCCGATGGCGACGATGCTCAGCACGCCTCAGCCCACGAGCAGATCGCCGGCGGACACGACGAGCAGCACCGCGAAGGCGATGGAGACGGCCTTCGGCGCCACGCGCTGCTGCAGCGCGGTGCCCAGGACGACGCCCACGACGGCCGGCAGCCCGACCAGCAGCCCGTCCCCGACGTGGAGGTTGCCGTAGGCGCCGTGGGTCAGCGACGCGACGCTCGCGATGATCACGATCGCGCCGAGGGAGGTGCCCGTCGCCTCGCGCTCTCCGTAGCCCAGCCAGAGGATCAGCAGCGGCACGATCACCACCCCGCCGCCCACGCCGAACAGCCCGCTGAACAGCCCCGCCGCCGTCCCGCACAGCGCGAGGAGGAGGAGGCGCCGGCAATCCATCGGCCGAATGGTAAGCGGCGGCACCCGCTCTGCCACACTGGGGGTGTGTCCGTGGCCGCCACCCCACTCCACGACGCACTGGCGCCGCTGCTGGCCGATCCGTCGGCCGCCGCGGTCCTGCTGGACGTCGACGGGACCCTCGCGCCGATCGTGCGCCACGCCGACGACGCGCACGTCCCGGAGACGACGCGCCGTCCGCTCATCACGATCGCAAAGCGCTACGGCTTCGTCGCCTGCGTCAGCGGCCGCCGGGCCGCCGTGGCCCGCCGGATCGTGTCGCTCGGCTCGATCACCTACATCGGCAACCACGGCAGCGAGGTGCTCGTCGGCGGGGCGTCCGAGGCGCAGGTCGATCCCGAGGTCGCGGCCTGGACGCAGCGCGTGCGGGAGTTCGCCGCGGTCGAGCTCGACCGCGAGGAGGTCGCCCGTACGCGGGTCCGCGGTGAGGACAAGGAGGCGATCGCCGCCTTCCACTGGCGCGGGGCCCCCGACGAGGCGGCGGCCGAAGCCGTGGTCGACGGGATCGCCGCCCGCGCCGAGGCGGCCGGCCTAGCCCTCCACCGCGGTCGCAAGGTCCTTGAGGTCCGGCCGCCCGTGGCGCTCGACAAGGGACGCGGCATCGAACGCCAGCTCGCCGGCCGAGGGCTCCGGGTCGCGCTCTACGCCGGGGACGACGTGACCGACTGCGACGCGTTCGCCGGCCTGCGGCGGATGGTCGCCGCGGGGGACCTCGCCGCGGCCGTCTGCGTCGGCGTCCGCTCGGACGAGACCCCCCCGGAGATCGAGCGCGAGGCCGACCTGCTCGTGGACGGTCCGGCGGGCGTCCGTGAGCTGCTCGAGGCCCTCGCGGCCGCCGGGCAGTAGCCGCGGTGCGGTTCGTCGACCTGCTGCGCATGACGGTGCTGCTGTGCGGCGGCGCGGCCACCACGCTCGCGGTGGTCTGCGTGGTCGGGGCGACGCGCGACGGGGACGAGCAGCTCGTCGTCTTCGCGACCGCCTGGTGGCTGATCGCTGCCATCCTCGGCTCCTTCCTCGGGCGCCGCCACGAGGCCAGCCCGCCGATCGCCCGCCTACTGGCGGACTCCAAGGCCGCGACGATGATGCCGGAGCTGCGGCCGGGCGCCGTCGTCCTGAACCGGCTGTGGCCGCTGCTCGTGGCCACCCTGCTCGCGACCGCGCTGGCCTTCCTCGCGCCCCAGGTCCCCGGGATCGCGGCCGGCTTCACGATCCTGTGGGCGCTGGCCTGGCGCCGGCAGGACCACGCGGTCGTCGCGATCGAGGAGCGGGACGGCGTGCAGTTCTACGTCGAGCGGACCTCGCCGCTGAAGCCCGTCGTCCTGGTCCGGGTTCCCGGGCTGCGCCGCGAGGTGCCGTTGCTGGACGGCGTGCCGCGGCCCTGAGCCGTTCCCGGCTCAGTCGACGAGCGAGACCAGCCCGACGAGGCCGGGCGCGATGAGGAGAGCGGGCAGGAAGTTGCCCACCTTCACGTCCTTGAGGTCGAGCAGCTTGAAGGCGATCCCGATGATCAGGACGCCGCCGGCGCTGCTCAGCGCGGCGAGCGCCTCGCTGCCCTCCGCGAGCAGCTGGTCGAAGAGCCCGGCCGCCAGCGAGATCGTCCCCTGGACGAGCAGCACGGTGACCGCGGAGAAGGCGACGCCCGCGCCGAGCGAGGCGGAGATCGCCACCGCGGCGAAGCCGTCGAGCAGGGCCTTGGTCGCCAGGGCGTCGTAGTCGCCCGTCAGGCCGTCCTGGATGGCGCCGACGATGGTCAGCGGCCCGACGCAGAAGAGCAGGCTGGCGGTGAAGAAGGCCTCCGAGACGGTCGACGGGTGGTCCGGGTCGGCGCCGCTGCGGCCGCTGGCGCGCGCCTGCAGCCGGTCGCCGAGCCGCGCCAGGCGGTCCTCGATGCCGAGCGCCTCGCCGACGAGGCCGCCCAGCAGGACCCCGCCGAGGACGTACAGCGGGCTCGTCTGGCGCCACTCGAGCGCCAGGTCGACGCCGAGCACGAGCGTGACCAGGCCCAGGCCGGCGAGCACGCGCTCCTGGATCCCGGGCGGCAGGCGACTGGCGAGGAGCGTCCCGACGAGCGTGCCGAGCAGGATCGTCCCGACGTTGATGAGGGTGCCCGTCATGGCCTGGGGGCGGATCGTACGCAGGTCGCGGCTGGGAGACTCCTCGCGTGAGCGTCGACGTCCTCCTGGTGGCCCTCGGCTCGACCGCCGGCCTGCGCCTGGCGGAGGACGAGCTCGCCGGTTCGCTGGAGCGCGCCGGCGTCGACGTGGCGCTCGTGCGGGCGCAGCCCCCGCGTGAGGTGCGGACGTTCGCCGCCACCGACCTGCTGTGGGCCCTGGCCGCCCGCCGGGCCGCGTGCCACGGCATCGCCGAGCACGACCCCCGCGCGGTCCTCTACTCGACGACGACCGCCGCGCTGCTGTGGCCGCGGGCGGGCGCCATCCGCTTCGACGCGCTGGCGGCGGGCAACCGCCCGGGCCGCCACGGGCTCTGGCAGCGCCCGCTCGAGCGCCGCCGGCTGGCACAGGCGACGCTGCTGCTGCCGCAGGACGCCGACGCGCTCGACGAGCTACCGGGGCCAGGCGCGCGGG
>JAOPZU010000550.1 GCA_025963955.1 Solirubrobacterales bacterium | reverse complement strand
GATCTGACCGATGACGCCGCCGTTCTTCACGCCCGGCGAATCCTCGCCGCCGACGAGCTCGACGGTGACGACCGCATGGATCGCCTGCGTCAGGTCGACCCGGACGAGGTCCAGGTGGATGATCTCGCCGCGGACCGGGTGGCGCTGCGTCTCCTTCAGGACGGCGGAGGTGCTCTCGCCGTTCAGTTCCAGGTCGAGCACGGCGCCCGAGCCGGCGAGCGCCTGGCGCAGCTCGCGGGCGTCGACCGCGAAGGACAGCGGGTCCTCGCCCAGGCCGTACAGGACGCCGGGGACCTGGCCCTCGCGGCGCAGGCGGCGCGTCGAGCGGGAGTGGCCGACGTCGCGGCTGGAGATCTTGAGGCTGGTGGAAGCGTTGTTCTGGGCCATGAGCGACGGACCACTCTAACGGAGGAGGCCCGTCGGAGGTCGCGCGGGCCGCGGCCTAGCGGCCCGGCGACACGGCCCGGATCTGCTTCGTGGCCCTGAACAGGCGCTGCGTGTCGAACCACGCGGGCTTCTTGACCCCGGCGAAGGTGATGAGGCCCTTCTCGTGGATCGGGGGGTGCGGGCGGGGGTTGCCGCCCTGCCAGCCCGGGCGCACCCGGAACTCCTCCAGCGCCCAGTAGAGCGCGCCCGACAGGTACGGCTTCGTCGCGTAGACCCCGAAGTGGTAGTTCACGAAGTCCTGCTGGAAGGCGTAGGTGCCCTTCTCCTCGACGGGGCCCTCACGGTTGGCCTCCGCCCCGGTCTCCGTGATCACGAGCGCCTTCTTCGGGTAGCACGCGTGGACGCCGTCCAGGTAGGAGGACAGCAGCGTGCGGTCGGCGATCTGGCCGTTCGGGCCGGGGTACCAGCCGAAGTACTCGTTGACGCCGAGCACGTCGAGCGGCGCGTACTCGGTCTGGCAGCCCGCGGCCGGGTAGGCGGCGACGGCGAGGCCGACGGGGCGCGTCGGGTCGAGCTTGTGCGCGGTGCTGACGGCCTTGGCGATGTACTGGCCCTGCACGCTGCCCGGGCGCGAGGAGAGCTCGTTGCCGACGGACCAGACGATCACGGACGGGTGGTTGCCGTTGGTCTGGATGTTCTCCGCCAGCTCCTTCGCGGCGAGCTCGCGCACGATCTTCTTCTTCAGCTCCTCCGTTTTGACGGAGTAGACCGGGATCTCGGACCAGTCCATGATCCCCTTGCGGTCGAACTGCTCCAGCGTGTACGGGTGCAGGGGGTAGTGGCTGCGGGCGACGGTGGCGCCCAGGTCCTTGATCTCGGCGACCTCGCGGTCCCGGATCTGGTTCGTGATCGCGAAGCCGAGCTTCGGGTCGTCCTCGTGCATCCCGACACCGCGGAAGTTCAGCGGCCGCCCGTTCAGCAGCAGGTGCCCGTCGACGACCTTGATCGAGCGGATGCCCGACCGCAGGAAGTAGGTCTGCAGCGTCGTCCTGCGCTTCTTGGACGAGCCCGACCGCACGTCGGCCGTGGCGGCGAGGCGGACATCGTAGAGGTTCGGCGCATCGGGCGACCACAGCCTCGGGTGGCGCACCGTGATCGTCTGCCGCAGCAGCTTGAAGGCGCCCGGGTTGATCGAGGCGTTGCCGAGATCGAGCTTCTGGCTGCCGAAGGTGCCGGTGACGTGGGTGCGCAGCGTGCTCGTGCCCGCGTTGCGGACGACGGTCTCCACGAGGACCTTCGCGTCGCAGGTCGAGCAGGACAGCTCGGGCCGGACCAGGACGCGCGAGAAGTCCGCCCGGTCGACCTTCCGCAGGTAGACCTCCCGCAGCAGGCCGCCGTAGTTCCACCAGCCGCCCGTCGGCGCGCCCGCGACGGAGAGGCCGGCGGGCGGGAAGTCGTAGGCGAAGCGGTGGTTCTCCACCCGGACGACGAGGCGGTTGGTCCCCGTGCGCTTGAGGGCGCCGGCGGGCAACCGGACCTCGAAGGGCAGGTAGGCGCCGCGGTTGCTGCCGATCGGCCGGCCGTTGAGCCACACGCGCGAGCGGTAGTTGACCGACTCCAGGCGCACGACGTAGGAAAGCTCCTTCGCCGCGCTGGGGAGCTTGAAATCCTTGCGGTACCAGCCGACGGAGCCCTGGAAGGATTCCAGGGACTCGTCCGTCGCGTTCCACGCGTTGGGGACGCTGACCCCGGTCCAGCCCGCGGGCGAGGTCTGGTCCTTGTAGTGCTGCTTCAGCCCCACCTCCTGCGGATCCAGGCGGAAGAGCCACCGACCGCCCATGAGCAGCCGTCCGGACGGCCCGTTGTCGTAGAGCGGCTTGCCGCTCGGGACGTCGACCTGGGCCTGTGCGGAGGCGGTGGTGCCGAGGGCCAGCAGCACGGCCGCCAGGACTCCCGCGGGCAGGCCGCGCAGCACGCGGCGGCGGGTCGGGTTCGGGACGGGCGAAGGAGTGTGGGTCATGGGATGCGGTCCTCGCAACACGGAGGGTCGGGGCGGGTTGCGGCGCGGGCCCGCCATCTAACAGGACGCCTCGTCGCCGATGCGGGGCCCGATGCGCTCGAGCTCGACGCGGGCGCCGTGGAGCATGCTCCAGCGCTTGCGCACCGTCACGCACTGCACGACCGTCGGCCCCTTGACGTCGAGGGCGGTCCACGCGACGCGGGAGAGCCCGGTGGACGTGGAGAGCTTGTAGGCGCTGCCGCTCTCCAGCAGGAGGATCTTCACGCGGCCCTCCGTCTTCAGCCGGGCCGCGTTCCGCTGGACCTGCGCCGCGCACGGCGGGTCCGCCGCGCAGCCGTCGAGGCGGGCCAGCATCGCGGGCACGTCGCCGCGGGCCTGGTCGCGCAGCAGGGCGATGACGTCCGTCCGCTCGGCGCCGGACGCGCTCAGGTACCGCGCGAGCTCGAAGGAGACCGCGAGGAACACGAGGACGGCGGGGACGATCCAGACGAGGCGGCGGGACAACGCCCGCGCAGGCTACCCCGCGGGCGACCTCCTACGCGGCATCGCCGTTCAGCTCGAGGAAGCGCGCGACGCTCGCCTCCTGGTGCTCGAGCTGCTGCGCCAGCCGCTGGGCGTGGTCGGCCGCCCGGCGCCGGAAGTCCTCCAGGCAGCGCTCCGGGTCGTCCGGCAGCGGGTACACGTGCGCGACGTCCTGCTGCGCGCAGGCGATGCCGAGCGGGGGCCGGCCCTCGGCCAGGGTGCGGGCGCCGCAGACCGGGACGACGGTCAGGCGCCGCTCGGGTGCGACGAGGGCGACGGGCATGAGCCGGTGGGCGGGCAGCTGCAGCCCGAGATCGACCGAGCGGTCCACGTCGACCGCGTCGTCCTCCAGGGCGGCCAGCGCCTCGCGCCAGATGCCCAGGACGGTGTCCGCCGCGAGCAGCGCCTCGCGGAGCGCGCGCGCCTGGGCGGCGTAGAGCTCCTCGGCCTGCTCGCGGGTGGCGGCGTCGTGGAGGTCCAGGTCGCACGGGACGCGCAGCAGCGCCCGGGCGCCGACCGCGTCCCCGGCGCCGTAGCCGCCGTCGGCTATGAAGGTCTGGATCGTGCCGAGGTCCTTGCGGCCGTGGAAGATCACCGTGAGCGCCTCGCCCACCGCCAGGCCGTCCACGCGCAGCGCGACAGCGGCGGAGGCGTCCGGATCCAGCAGCGCGCGCCGCAGGAGGTCCTCGGCCTCGTCGTGACCCCGGCCGGGCTCGTCCTGCCATGACTGCTCCATCGCGTGCTCCCCTCGGTGCGTGGCTTCTGCCCATGATGATCGGCGGCCCGGCGGCAGACTGGTACCGCCCGCGCGGCGGAATCGCACAGCGGTCCGCTGGACGGGTTGGCCGGTCCCCTGCCGGGTAAGGTCCCGGCCATGGCGAAACTGCTCTACAAGCCCTTCGGGATCCTGCTGGCGATCGTCACCGGCAAGCTCGCGAGCGCCGTGTTCGACAAGCTCTGGACCCGCCTGGACCGCACGGGCGACGGGTCCGTTCCCGCGCCCACCGAGAAGGGCACCGGCACGGGCCGCGCCATCGCCGCCACGGCCGTGCAGGCCGCGACCTACGCCGGTACCAAGACCGCCGTGGACCGCTTCGGCGTCAAGGCCTTCTACCACCTGACCGGGCTCTGGGCGGGCGATCCGAGCCAGGAGGAGCAGGCGGCCAAGGCCGAGAAGAAGGCGCAGAAGCAGGCGAAGAAGTCGGGCAAGAAGGCCCAGAAGGACGAGCGCGCCGCGGCCGTGAAGCAGTAGGGCGGCGCCTCAGTCCCGGGACGAGGGTCGCCGTCGCGGGGACGCGGCCGCTGCGAGCGCGTCCAGGACCGGCAGCGGGTGCGCGAAGTGGAAGCCCTGGGCGGCGTCGACTCCGAGGGCGTGGAGCGTCTCCACCGTCGCCTCGTCCCCGACGAACTTGGCGACGGTCCGGGCGCCGAGACCCTGGGCCATCTCGACCATCGCACGGATCACGACCTGATCGGCGTGCTCGTCGGCGCAGTGCCGGACGAAGCCGCCGTCGATCTTGAGCACGTCGAAGGGCAGCTGCTTGAGGGAGGAGAAGGACCCGTAGGCGCCGCCGACGTCGTCGAGCGCGAACGGGCACCCGAGGTGGCGCAGGTCGCGCGCGAGCTCCTGGGCGCGGGACAGGTGGGCGACCGCCTCGCGCTCTCCGAGCTCGATCGTCAGCCGTCGCGCGTCCGCCCGGTGGCGCGTCAGCTGCTCCGCGAGCGTGTCGACGAGCGCCTCGCCGGTGAGCGAGCGGACCGACACGTTGACCGACAGCGAAGGGCCGTCCGGATGCGCGGCCAGCAGCTCTGCGGCCTGCCCGATGACCCAGCGATCGAGGTCGAGGGTGAGGTCGTGGTCCTCGGCGGCGCCGAGGAAGCTCGCCGGCGCGTGCAGGTCGCCGTCGGGCCCGCGCATGCGCAGCAGCAGCTCGAGCTGTCCGACCCCGCCCCGCTCGAGGTCGGTCACGGGTTCCGCGAAGAGGACGAGGCGGTCCTCCCGCAGGGCGTCGCGCACAAGCGCGGCACGGTCCACGCCGGGACGGGGACGGGGACGGGGCCGGTCGGCCGGGGTGCGGTAGGCCTGCCGCAGGCGGTCCCGCCCGGCCTGCTTGGCGTCGTACATCGCGAGGTCGGCGTCGATCATCAGCTCGTCACCGCGGAGCTCCGGCCGGTCGACGAGCGCCATCCCGACGCTCGCGGTCAGCGCGGGCCCGGCGGCGTCCGGGCGCACGCTGCGCACGGCGTCCGCGAGCGCCCCGCCGACGGTGAGCGCCTCCTGCAGGTCCGCGTGCGGCAGCAGGACGGCGAACGCGTCGCCCCCGAAGCGGGCGAGCAGGTCCGAGTCCCGCAGCCGTTCCCGGAGCGCCCGGGCCACCTCCGCGATGACGGCGTCGCCGCCCCCGTGCCCGAGCCGCTCGTTCACCGAGGCGAAGGCGTCGAGGTCCACGACGAGCACGGCGCCGCGGACGCCGTAGCGCCGCACGCGGGCGAGGTGCTCGCGCAGCGAGCGCTCGAAGGCCCGCCGGTTCAGCAACCCGGTCAGCGGATCGTGGTCGGCGAGGTGCTGCAGCTGCGCCTCCGCGCGGCGGCGCCCGCGGACGTCCTGCACCTGGGTCAGGTAGTGCAGCGGCCGGCCGTCGCCATCCAGGACCAGAGCGGTCGACATCGCGGTCCACACCACCTGCCCGTCGGGCTGCACGAGCCGGAGCTCCGCTTCGTGGGAGCGCAGCTCGCCCTCCAGGAGCGCCTCGCGGGCCTGCCGGTGGGTGTCGGCGTCGGCCTGGTGCAGCAGCGCGTCGAACGCGGTCCCGCGCAGGGCATGACGCGGCCAGTCGACCAACGTGGACAGCGCCCGGTTGATCTGCAGGATCTCGCCGTCCAGGCCGACGACCGCCATGCCGAGCGGCGCCTCGTCGAAGGCGGAGCGGAAGCGGTTCTCGGCCTCCCGCAGCCGGCGCTCGACCTCGCGGCGGCGGGTGACGTCACGCAGGCTGCCCTGCGCCTCGGTGACCCGGCCTGTCGCCGGGCTGCGCGCGGCGCGCAGGAGCGTCTCCACCCACAGCCAGTGCCCGTCGCGATGACGGATCCGGTGGGTGACGTCGATGACCTCGTCCGTCCCGTGCAGCTGCGCCAGCGCCTCCTCCAGGCGGGCGGCGTCCTCGGGGTGCACGAGGTCCGCAAGCGTGCGGCCCAGCAGCAGCTCCGGGGAGAGCCCGAGCAGCGTCCGCGACGCGGGTGAGACGTAGGTCAGCTCCCCCTGCGGGCTGACCAGGACCAGGATGTCCGCGGCGCTCTCCTCGAGGAACCGCGAGCGCCGGCGGTGTCTGCTGGCGGCCCGGGTCGCGGCGTCGCGCTCGTGGGCGCCCCGGACCGCCAGGGCGTGCGCGACCCGCTCGCGGCGGACGAGCAGCCGCACCGCGAGGATCACGAGCAGCGTCAGCATCAGCCCGACGGCGGCGGCGGCCAGGACCCCGGCGCGAGCGGGCCGCACCGGGTCGATGCGGACCGTCCAGAGGCGGCCGGCG
>JAOPZU010000537.1 GCA_025963955.1 Solirubrobacterales bacterium | reverse complement strand
CGCTCGCCGGGTCGAGGGGCGGCGCGGGCGCGACGGGCGCGAGCGCGTGCGGTCGCTCCCCGCGGGCCGGCGCGATGATCACGCGCAGCCCGGTGAGCGGGTCGACCCGGACCTCGCCGCCCGCTCGCATCAGGCCGCGGGCTTCAGGTAGCGCTCGAGGTCCGCGTCGAGCTTCGCCTGCGTCGGGTAGCCGCCCTGGTGCAGGTAGACCTGCTTGCCCTGCGCGTCGTAGAAGATCGTGATCGGGTACGCGGTGCTGGCCTTGAGCTTCGCCGCGACCTTCTCGCGCGGGTCCTCGAAGCTCGGGTACGGCACCGGGAACCGCTTCAGGAACGCCAGGGCGTCGCCCCGGTTGTCGCCCGAGTTCAGGCCGAAGAAGGCGACGCGCTTGCCGTACTTCGTGCTCGCCTGCTGCAGGAAGGGGAACTCCGCGCGGCACGGGCCGCACCAGGACGCCCACTTGTTCACGACGACCGGCGTACCGCGCAGCTTCTTCAGCTGGTCCTCGACGGCGGACTCCCCACCGTCGAGAACCTGCGCGGCCTGCGCGTGCAGTTCGGCGAGGGCGGCCGGCGCGCCCGCCAGGGACTTCTGCGCGGCGGCGAGGCTGAAGTGCGTGGGCGTGGGGCTCGTGTCGGTCTTCGGCGCCTGCGACAGCCCGACGACCACGGCCGCCACGACGGCGACGGCGACGGCGGCGATGACGAGGCGGCGGAGCATGGACATGAAGGGTAGTTCGCGCGGGCCTTGCCTTCGGATCTGAACGGCTGAGGTCGTCCCCGCCGCGGTCTGCGGTATTCTCACGCGGAACCGCGTTGGTGGGGGTCGCTCAGGGAGGTCCCCCGCGTCGTGCCGGAGTGGTTCCCGGCCCGTCCCGGTCGCAGGCCCTCCGCCGCGACCAGCCCATCGAGATCCCGAGCCGCTCATGGCTGAGCCCACGTCGGTGGCCGACAAGGCCCCACCGCTACCTGATCCCGCGCTGCTGCGGGCCGTCGAGCAGTTCACGCGCGAGCCCTTCGTCTCCGCGGGCGAGGACCTCGCGACCGCGCTGCGTCCCGGCACCGCCCGGCGCCGCGCGTTCGACCGCGCCGCCCGGGAGATGGAGGAGGGACTGACCGTTCCCTCGACGAAGTGGCGCCGGCGCTACTCGCTGATGCTCGGGCTCGAGCGCGTCCTGTCCGTCGCCGAACCTCGCCTGGCCGACGGCACGCTGCTGAACCCGCACCAGGTCGATGCGCTCTCCGGCACGCTGACCGCCCTGCTCGCCGCCGCGCAGGGGTCGTCCGCCGCTCCCGAGGGGGAGGCGGCCCACGCGGCGCCCGTCCTGGCCGTGGACGAGACGCCCGTCGCCCGCGACGAGGACCCCAGGGAGCGCGAGCCCGCGCTCGAGGAGTCCGTCGAGGAGGAGCCGGACGAGGACGACGAGCCGGACGACGAGCCGTACGACGAGACGCTCGACGAGGAGGACGCGGAGGACGTCGCCGCCCTGGCGCCCGCCGCGCCGGAGGAGGACGAGGAGGACGACGAGGACCTCGGCGCCGTCGACATCGAGGAGCTCCCGGAGGACGACCACGACGACGAGGCCGCCTCCTACGAGGACGACACGGACGAGGACCTCGACGACGACATCGCCCCGGGCGCCGCTGACGACCCGAACGCGGCCAAGCGCTTCTGGTTCGAGCACGCAACGGGGGCGGGCAAGACCGTCGCGGCGATGGGCTTCGTCGACGCCTCGCGCACCGGCGGCACGCTCATCCTGACCCACCGTCGCAACCTCGTGGACCAGTTCCACGGCGAGCTCAAGCAGCGGGGCTACGAGGACCGGATCACGCCGGCGCTGCTCGGTGGCGAGGGCGTCGACCTGGCGAACGGGCCGGTGACGGTCGAGACCTACCAGTGGTTCGTCCGGCACGCCGGCAACATCTCGCCCGCCTACACGATCGTCATCTGCGACGAGGCGCACACGGCCCTCGGCGAGAAGACCTCGGCCGCGATCCGCGAGTGGACGGGCCCGATCTTCGTCGGCATGACGGCGACGGGCGCGCTCATCGCGCGTCACGTCACCGACCTCTTCCCGACGCAGACCTCGCGCTTCGACCTGGCGCAGGCCGCCCGGCGTGGCGTGATCGCGCCGCTGCGCGGCATCCGCATCCCGCCCGGCGTGAACGTCAAGACGATCGCCAACGTGCCGCTGCGCCGCGGCGAGGTGGACGTCGAGTTCGACCAGGAGATGCTGGCCGAGCTGCTGGACCAGCTGCCGTTCAACATGGCGATCGCCGACCTCTACAAGACGCGCTTCAACGGCGTCCCCGGGGTCATCTACGCCGCCGGCGTCCGGCACGCCTACAACGTCGCCGAGTCCCTGCGGGCGATCGACATCAAGGCGCAGGCGGTCTCGGGGGAGACGCCCAAGCGCGAGCTCGCGCAGATCCTCGCCGACTACGAGTCGGGCGAGATCGACGTGCTCGTCAACGCGCAGCTGCTGGCGGAGGGCTGGAACTCGCCACGGGCGACGGTCTGCATGCACCTGGCGCCCACGGCGTCCAAGCGCATCTACCAGCAGCGCGTCGGCCGCGTGACCCGGACGCACCCCGGCAAGGAGGCGGGCGTCGTCATCGACTTCGTCCACCCCGCGACGAAGAACGACGACCCGGTCGTGACGCTGCACTCGCTGCTGGACCGTGACGTGTACCGCGGCGGCGCGATCGTCGTCGGACCGGTCCGGCGCGGCCGGGGACGGCGGCTGCGCGTGGAGCGTCGCGTGGTCCCGGTGTGCGCCGAGGAGGACCGGCGCCACGAGGTCTTCGAGCGCGAGCTGTGGCGGATCGCCGTGGAGTTCCTGGACTGGGGCGAGCAGCATATGTGGGCGGCCCTGGCCGGTGCGCGCGTGGCGCCCTCGGGCTGGCGCCGGGCCCGCGCGATGCTCCAGTTCGACCGGACGAACGAGCTCAAGCGACGCTTCCTGATCACCGCGCTGGAGCGCAACCGGAACCCCCAGCTGCGCATCCGCGCCCTGCAGGAGATCGCGGCCGCGAAGGACCCCGAGGCGTTCGTGCAGTCCGTCGACATCGTCGGGACGTGGCCGCGCGAGGAGCGCCGCGAGGGCGTGAAGGTGCTCCTGCAGGCGTTGGCGGAGAAGCGCATCGGCCGGCGCGATCAGGCGTCGCAGTGGATCTGGGACCTCGCCGACATGACGCGCGACGTCCACGAGGAGTACGCGGTGCAGCGCTGGCCGGAGACGAAGCGCCTGCTCGGGCTGCTCGTGAACTCCAGTGGTGGGGCGCACGCGCGCAACGCCCGGCGACTCGTCCACGCCTCGCGCAAGCAGGACCGCCGCCTGTCCGCGGCGCTGCTGGCGGCCGCGGTGGCGCACACCCCGGAGGCGATGGAGGTCATCCGGGGCGCCCGGACCCGGATGGCGCGCAAGCCGAGCGCCCTGTCGCGCGAGCTGCTGCGCAACTTCCCGAAGGCGCGCGGCGGCCGTCGCGGCCGTCGCCGGAACAAGCAGAAGAAGGGGCTGGCCGGGCAGGCGCCCGAGGCGCTCGTCCTCGCGCACGAGACGCACGAGCCGGCGGTGACGCCGCGGGCGCAGCCGCAGGCGCCGGCTCCTGCGGCGGTGCCTGTCGACGCGGGCGCGGCCATCGCGGCGGCGGTCGCGTCGCTCGGCGGTGGCAACGCGAACGGCGGGGTCGTCAACCCGCCTGGTCAGGGCCAGTCGCGCTCCGCGCGCCGGCGCCGGCGCCGCAACGGGGCGAGGGCCACGGGCGGGCAGCAGGCGGTCCAGGATGCGGTGGCCGGACTGTCCGGGGACGCCTCGGAGCCGGTCCCGGAGCCGGCGCCCGTGACGGACGCTGACGTCGAGGGCGGGACGCCTGTCGCCGAGGCGGCGATCGACGCGCCGGCGGCCGCGGCGCCGGACGCGCCGGACGCCGAGCCGG
>JAOPZU010000533.1 GCA_025963955.1 Solirubrobacterales bacterium | reverse complement strand
GTAGGTGCCGTCGGGGCCAAAACGCTCGACCCGTTGATCGAAGCTGTCGGCAACGGCGATCGATCCGTCGGGAGCGAAGTCAGCGCCTCCGGGCCGCGTGACATACCCGGGTCCGCGGCCGGCCAGTCCCCAGGCCGCGGTGACGTTGCCCGTGGGGTCGAACAGCTGTACACGGTTGTTGGCGGTGTCCGTGGTCGCCACACCCCCGGCCGGGTCGTCTCCGATCGCGCCGACCGCCCGGACGATCTCCATGTTCCCGAGGCCCGGTCCGTAGCCGGTGTGCCCGAAGGCTCCCAACGGCGCGAGGCTGTTCGCGTCGAAGACGTCGACGCGGTTGTTCAGGTTGTCGGCCACGTAGAGCTGCGCGGGGTCGTGCCCGTCCACCGCGACGTCATACGGGTTCTGCAGCTGCCCGAGCCCGGTACCGAAGCTGCCGACCTGCGCGAGCAGCGTGAGGCCGACGGGGTCCAGCACCACGATCCGGTGGTTGTCGTCATCGGCCACGTAGAGGCGGGAGCCGTCCCCGTTGAGGGTCAGGCCCTGCGGGTAGGACAACCCGAGCGACGACGGACTGAACGTCGGCGGCCCGGACGGCCTGAGCGTGGCCGGGTCAAGGACGAAGCGCGCGACGCGGTCGTTGCCCTGGTCAGCCACGTAGACGATCGGCGGCGCCGTCGCCGACGGTTGGGCGACGGCGACACCGCTGGCGCTGATCCCCGAGCCGGTCGCCGCGGTGCCCGCCAGCAGATCGAAGACGCTCGCGTCGCCGAACGCGCCGAGCGGGCGGCCGTCGGCCTGGGAGAGGATCTGGACCCGATCGTTCTCGGCGTCGAGCACATACAAGTGGCCGCTGCGGTCGGTGGCCACACCCCCGATGACGCCCAGCCGCCCGACCTCACGCCGCGTGGCACGGCTGCCCGCCGACCAGCGTGGGGAGCCGTCGCGCCCGAACGCCTGCACGCGGGCGCTGTACTGGTCACCGACGAAGACCGAGCCTCCTCCCGGCGAGAACGCGACGGCCTGCGGGAACCGGAACACCGCTCCACCATCGGCCGGCTCGCCGACCTCCGAAGCAGTCAGCGCGGGCGGTGCGGCGAGCGAAGCGACCGGGCAGCCGAGCACACCCAGAAGGACGACCCCGACAACGCTCCGCCGGACCATCCTGCACAGCCCCGCAAGCTCACGTCGTTGGCCTGGCACTCATCCCAACATAAGGCCTGCGCTACGTGTTCAACGGCGGGGCGGGCTGTCCGGACGTGGGTCCGACCAACCCACAGGCGTCGCTGGGCTTCGGCGCCGAACGGTCCGACGTATGGGCCAGTGCGCGGGCGACGTCGACACGGCTGCTGATGCCGAGTTTGCGGAGGATGTGGCTGGCGTGGCCTTCGACCGTCTTGGGGGTGATGAACAGGTGCTGGGCGATCTGCCGGTTGGTGGCTCCGCCGGCGATGAGCTTGGCGACCCGCAGCTCGGCCGGCGTGAGGGAGTCACGTCCGGTGCCGGCGTCCCGTCGCGGCCGTGCGCCGGCCAGGATCAGCTCGTCGCGTGCCCGTGCTGCGAGGGGCCGGGCTCCGCAGGCGTGCGTGAGATCCAGCGCTCGGCGTAGCGGCTCGCGTGCCTCAGCCTCAGCCGAGATACCTCAGTGATCCGCAGCCTCAAGTTCGGGTGATAGCCCACGGGGATCGGTGAGCTGGTTCGATCGCCATGCCCTAAGAACGAGTTTCGCCCGCCGCGATGCGCACCAACGCGTGCGGCCACAGGAAGGCTGATCGTCCCGACCGCGGCAACTACGGTGCTGATCCTGACCCCGTGGGAGGGGAACGGCCGCGAAGGGAACACCGCGCTAACCGCGCCCACCGCGCCTCGCGGGTGCCCTCTCCGAGGCCTGGTTCGATCGTCGTTGCCTACCCGACGGCGCGGGCTGTGATCGGGGCTTTGCGCGCGCCACGGAGTGCTGCTGGGACGGGGTCTCCGGTGGCCGGATCGACGAGGGCGGTGCCGTCCGCGGTGGTGTAGGAGAGGTGCCCGTCGACAAAGCGTATGGAGGTCGGCTGGAGTGTGCCAGTGTGCGACGCGACGTAGACCGAGTTCCAGTCGCCGTCGAGCTGGTGCTCGTCAGACCCAGCAAAATCGTTGGTGGCTGAGTCGTATGACGCGACGAGGAGCGTCTCGGGCTTTCCGAGCGTGCCGATCAGGAGGGCCAGGGCGCCGCTCTTCGCGTCGATTGCGTAGCGGTGAGGCGGCCGGATGGGGTGCACGAACCAGAAGTTCATGCGCACTTGGCCGGTGCGGGCGTCGACCCAGCCGATGTTGTAGTTCGTGCCCGCTCCGGCCCGGCCTGCTGCCGATTGGACTCCGGTGACCTCAAAGCCGACGTGGCGTCCGCTGCTGTGAAACGCCCCGAAACTGACGAGGCCGGGGGGCCCGTACGCAAGCGTCTTTCCGATCTTCGCGCCCTTCGGGCAGGCGAGCAACCGGACCCGTGCCTTGCCTTTGACAAGGCTCTTGATCGTGTAGAGCCGCACTCCTTGGGCTGAGCGGTTGGTGACACCTCCGTGCTGGCACGAGCTCGCGGCGGTGGCCGATGTCGCAGTCGCGAGCACCCCACCGCTCGCGATCAAGGCGGAGCAGACCAAGGCGAAACACGCGGTCGGAGAGGCACCGCCGCAGTATGGCGGCGCCATGAGGATGTGTCGACATCGAGATGCCCGTCGCGGCGTGCCGCTCGTGCCATCCCTCCTCCGCTCTCGCGCAGATGGGTCCGGCGGACACCAGCGTGTGGGAGAGCGGCTCGCCGACCGCGGTGGTGGTTTGCCGCACTTCGAGCGTGTGGGTGGCGTCGAGGGCGGTGAAGCCGTCGAGCACCTTGGGTCGGGGACTGGTGCGGATCCGCTGGGTGGCGAGCGGTAGGCGAGTGAGCGGTGGTTCTGGCAGCCGGCGGGGTCGGCGGGGCAGGTGCGGGCGACGCTGAGGTGGGCGGCGTCGAGTGAGGAGCCGATCCACGTGGACCGGAGAGGCCGCCGGATCGAGATGCGCAGGCCGATCCCAGGTGTCGCAAACTGCGACACCCCGAGGAGCACAGACGGGATTACGGTCGGCGTGTCACGTTCACACGCCGAGGAGAACACATGTCTGGCACAAGCCATGAGCCCGCAAGCCGTCTACCCGTGCAGCGGGCGAGTGGTAGCGACGGGTTCGACGAGGAGACCGACGTCGTCATCGTCGGCTCCGGAGCGGCCGGCTGGACAGCGGCGATCACGGCCGTGACGCGGGACGCCGAGGTGCTGATGCTCGAGAAGGCCGACGCGATCGGCGGCACGACCCGCAAGTCGGGCGCATGGTTCTGGATCCCGAACAACCGCTTCTTGCGCGAAGCCGGCATCGACGACCGCCGGGAGGACGCGCTGCGCTATATGTGTCGCCTCGCCCGGCCGGAGCTCTACGACGCGGACGCTGCTGCAGAGAGCTTCGGACTCCCTAGAGAGGACTTCGCGCTCCTCGAGGCCTTCTACGACCATGCGTCCGCCGCCGTGGACGAGCTGGAGCAGGCCGGGGCGCTCAAGCTGTTCCACCCCGCCGAGCTCCCCGATTACTACGCGCAGCTGCCCGAGAACCGCACGCCAGCCGGCCGGGTGCTGATGCCGCTGGGCGCCAACGGCGAAGATCCCGGAGAGGGCGAGGACTTCATCGGCCAGCTCTCGAGCCGAGGGGCCGAGCTCGGCGTCGACGTGCGCTGCGGGCACCGCGTCTGCGCCCTCGTCCTCAACGACGCCGACGAGGTCGTCGGGGTGGTCGCGGACGGACCGGCCGGCAAGGTGCGGGTCCGTGCCCGTCGCGCGGTGGTCTTCGCCAGCGGCGGGTTCGCGCAGAACCCGGAGATGCGGCGCGCCTTCCTTGGCGGACCGGTGTTCGGGAGCTGCTCGGTCCCGAGCAACACCGGGGACTTCATCCCGATGGCCTCCGCCGTCGGCGCGCCGCTCTATGGCATGAGCTATCCGTGGCTGGGCCCGGTACCGCTGGAGCGCGGCCTGCGCAACGCACCGGACAACTGGCTCATGTTCGAGCCGGCCGGCGACTCGATGATCATGGTCAACCGCTACGGGCGCCGGTTCGTCGACGAGAAGATCCAGTACAACGAGATCACGCAGACGATGTGGACCTGGGATCCGAGCCGTGCGGAGTACCCGAACCTGTGCCCGGTGATGATCTGGGACCAGGAGTGCCAGGACCGCTGGCAGGGCACGATGTGGGGCAATCCCATTGCGCCGGCCGGGGACGACGACGGCCACGTCCTGCACGGCGACACGCTCGAGGAGCTCGCCGCCGCGGTGCGCGTGCGCCTGCACGAGCTGCGCGGCGAGACGGGCGGCTACCGCCTGGACGACGGGTTCGACGAAGCGCTGAAGGGTTCGGTCGCACGGTTCAACGAGCACGCTGCGGCGGGCCAGGACCCCGACTTCGATCGGGGGAGCGCACCGATCTCCGTGTTCTTCCAGGCGGCCCTGGGAGAGGCACGGCCCGGCAACGAGGCAAGCCCGCTGATCCATCCGCTCTCTGGCAGCGGTCCGTACCACGCGACGATCCTGGCGCCGGCGACCCTCGACACGAAGGGCGGCCCGCGGACAAACGACAAGGCGCAGGTCCTCGACGCCTCCGGCTCCCCGATCCCGGGCCTCTATGGTGCGGGCAACTGCGTGGCCTCCGTCTCGGGCAAGGCGTACTTCGCCGGGGGAGCCACGATCGGTCCCGCCATGGCGTTCGGCTACCTCGCCGCGCTCAGCGCCGTCGCGGAGCCCGTCCGCGAGCTCACGACCGAGGCGGTGGCGTGATGGCCGCGCATCAGGAGGCGATCTTCGACGTGGCGCAGCTGGCCCACGTCGAGATCCTCAGCCCCGATCCGGCCGCCACCGAGGAGTTCTTCGTGGATTACCTCGGCATGGAGGTCACTGCCCGGGAGGGCCAGACCGCGCACCTCCGCGCCTACGAGGAGAGCTACCACAGCAGCCTGCTCATCACGGAGGCGCCCGAGCCCGGGGTAGGACACGTCGCCTGGCGGGCGCAGTCCCCGGCGGCGCTGGAGCGCCGCGTGGCCGCGATCGAGTCCACCGGGCTCGGCCGCGGCTGGATCGACGGCGCCACCGGGCACGGTGCGGCCTACCAGTTCAACACCCCCGACGATCACCTCATGGAGATCTTCTGGGACGTCGAGCGCTGGACACCGGCGCCGGAGGAGCGCACGCCGCTGAAGAACCGTCCGCAGCGGCGGCCGCGCCACGGCGTCCCGGTCCGCCGGCTAGACCACGTCAACCTCATGGCCGCCGACCCGGTGGAGTGTCGCGAGTTCATGCAGGAGCAACTGGGCTTTCGGGTGCGCGAGCGCATCGTGAGCGACGGTTCCCCCGATGCGGTCGAGCTTGGAAACTGGATGAGCGTGAGCCCGTCCGTCCACGAACTGGCGATCATGCGCGATCCCGCCGAGCTGCGCGGCCGCTTCCATCACGTCTGTTATTGGTACGGCGTGCCCCAGCACTGCAACGACGCGGCGGAGGTGCTCCGGGAAGCCGGGTACGAGATCGAGGCCGGTCCCGGCAAGCACGGCGTCAGCCAGGCGACGTTCCTCTATGTCTGGGAGCCGGGGGGCAACCGTGTGGAGCTGTTCGGGGACGTGGGCTATCTCATCCACGAGCCCGACTGGGAGCCCGTGACCTGGGAGGCTGACACGGAGATGACCTGGCTGACCTCCGTCTACGGCCCCATCCCGATGTCCTTCTTCGAGATCGGGACGCCGCCGGTCGGGCCGGCGGCCGCGGCCCCCGCAGCTGACACCCGGGCGGCGGCCTCGTGAGGTAGCGATGGCCGAGGACCGGGACCAGCATCAGGCACGCGAGGCGTTTCTCGCCAGCGGGCGCATCGATCCCTCGGTGCGCTCCGTCGTCGCGCGGTCCTGGCAGCGGTCGCTCACGTCCGGCATGGGGTTCGACGAGCGCCCGCGCCGGCCGGGGGTGCCGGATCCCGACGGTGCGATCGTCCGGGCCGCGGGCCCCGTCGCCGAGCGGCTGCTGGAGCAGCTCGGGGACCTCCCGCTCGCCGTGCTGCTCACCGACCCGGACGCCCGCGTCCTTGCGCGCTGGACGCGGGGTGCCCGCACGCAGGACGCGGTGGACGACGGGGACGGCATCCCCGGGGTCTCGTTCGGCGAGCAGACCCTCGGCACGAACGCGCTCGGCGCCGTCGTGGAGGAGGGCCGGCCAGTCGCCGTGTCCGGCCCGGAGCACCTGAGCCCCCGGCTGCAGCGGTGGGCGTGCATGGCCGCGCCAGTACGGCACCCCGTGACTCGTCGGATCGAGGGGGTGATCGACCTCAGCTGCCTCGTCGAGCACACCAGTCCTCTCATGCTGCCACTCGTCACCCGGATCGCCGACGAGATCGGCGAGCGCCTGGGCGCCGGTGACTCGCGTCGCGACCGACTGCTCCTCGACGCCTACCTGCGCCTTGAGCGACGCGGTCCACGGCGCCCGATGTTCGCGGTCAACCGCGCAATGATCATCGCCAACCCGTCCGCGTCCGACCTCCTCGTCGGCCTTGACCAGCACCAGGCGTGGGAGTGGACGCAGCGGCTGCTCGCCCGGCCGGACGGCGACGGCGCCCTCCCGGACGCGCCGGGCGTGCGAGGACACGCGCACGCCGTGGAGGGACCCAGCGGTCTGGTCGGCGCGATCGTCTCCCTCCAGACCGCGAAGCGCGTAGAGACGCTGGCGCGTCGAAGCCCGTCCCTCGGCGAACTGGGCGTCCTGCGGCGGGCCTTCCCGGGGCGGTCCCTCGCGACAGAGGACCTGCTCGGCCGCGCGCTTACCGCCGCACGCCGATCATCCGCGATCCTCATCGCGGGCGAGCCAGGGGTTGGCAAGCAACGGCTCGCCCGAGCGCTACACACCGTCGCCGCGCCCCACACGCGCCTTGCCGTCCACGACGCCGTCAGCTGCGCACTGGGCACCCAGTCGTACTGGCTGCACCTCGTCGCCAAGGACCTGGCCGATCCGCACGCGGCAGTCCTGCTCCTGCACCTCGAGCAGCTCCGCGACGCCGGCTGCCAGGCGCTGTGCGACCGGCTCGCGGCGCCGGCGCCGAACGGGGGTCTCGTGATCGCGACACTCGCCACGTCCTCCCGAAGCCCGGCGACCCCCGCCCGGCTCGAGAGCGCCTTCCTCGGGCACCTGACCGTACCTCCGCTGCGCGATCGCCCAGAGGACGTCGACGACATCGCCTCGGCCGTCCTCGCGGAGGCGGCACGGGGGGTCCGTGAGCTCGCTCCGGAGACCCTGCGGGTCCTGCGGGCGTTCGACTGGCCCGACAACGCCCGGCAGCTGCGCTCGACCGTCATCGCCGGCTGCCGTGCGGCGCCCGGGTCGGTCGTGCGCCCGGCCGATCTGCCGGAGCTCGCGCCCAGGCTCTTGACGCGCACCCTCGGCCACCTCGAGCGCGTCGAGCTCGAGACGATCGCCGAGGCCGTCCGTGCGGCAGGCGGGAACAAGGCACGGGCGGCGGCGCAGCTGGGCATCTCGAGGTCGACGCTCTACCGCAGGCTGAGCGACCTCGAGGGCCTCGGCGTCCCGTCGAGCTGACGAGCGGCTTGAGGAGCGGCCCGCTGCCGCAGGCGTGACGCCAGTCCGAGGTGCGGCAGCCCGGTCAGACCGCGGTCGCCGGGGAGGCGTCGGCTGCCCCTCCTCGCGCGAGACGTGTACCGAGGAAGCCGACGAGGGCCGTATGGATCTCCGCCGCACGGGGGACGACCGCGGACATGCTGTAGGTGGCGTGGACGAGCCCGTCGAAGCGGCGGACCTCGGTGGGCACCCCAGCCGCCGCGAGTGCCGCGCCATAGGCCTCAGCCTCGTCGCGGGAGGGGTCCGCCTCCACGGTGATCACGAGCGCCGGCGGCAGCCCCTCCAGGCTCGCCGCGCGCCCGGGGGCCGCGAGGGGGGAGTCGGCGTTCGCGGGATCGCCGAGGTAGGCCGCCCACATCCCGTCGAGCGCGGCGACCGTCAGGATCGGGGCCTGGGCCCACTGCTCGCGGGAGGGGGTCTGCGCGCGTGGGTCCATCGGTGGCGTGATGAGCGCCTGGGCCACCAGCGCCGGACCGCCTTCGTCGCGGGCGCGGAGGGCCGCCGCCGCCGCGAGGTTGCCGCCGGCGCTCTCCCCGGCGATCGCGATGCGGGCCGGATCCCCGCCGTGCTCGGCGACGGTGTCCGCCACCCAGTGCAGAGCGGCGGTGACGTCGTCGATCGCGGCCGGGAACGGGTGCTCGGGCGCCAGCCGGTACCCGGCCGCGACCACCACCGCTCCGAGGTCCGTCGCGAGCATGCGGCAGGCGGAGTCGACGATGTTGGTGCTGCCGCCGATCCAGCCCCCGGGGTGCAGGTAGAGCACGACGGGCAGGGGCGCCTCACCGTCGGGGACATAGACCGTCGCCGGCTGCGGCCCGCCCGACCCGGGGTAGGTCGTCTTGACGACGGTGGTGACGTCCGGTGGCGGCAGCTGCAGGCCGACGAACGTCTCGAGCAGCTCGCGCGTCTCCTCCACGGAGAGGTCCTCCAGCGGAGGCGCGCCCTGGGCGAGCATCCCGCCCACCACGAAGAGCACGGCCGGGTCCAGGCGCAGCATGTCGGGGACATCGGTGCCCGCCCCGTCGCGTGCGAACCCCGCCCACCCGGACCCGACGACGACGTCGCAGAGGAGCCGGTAGAGCGGCGCACCGCCGATGAAGAGCATGCACTGGCGCGGCTTGCCCTCCACGTTGGCGCCCATGTACCACGAGTTCGCCCTGGGGAGCAGCGTCTGGTCGGCGACGCCCGCCACGACCTCGCCCCAGCGCTCGGCCGCCTCGGGGGTGACCTCGAGCGTGCTCTGCCCGGCGTCGAGGAGCGCCTTGATGGCGTCGGCGGCCAGCTCGACGTGGTCCTCGATCGCGAGCGGGTTGTTGTAGAGCGAGATCGGGCTCTGCGGCCCCGTGATCGTGAAGAGGTTCGGGAAGCCGGGGGCCATGAAGCCGAGGTAGGTGTGCGGCCCGTCGGCCCAGGCGTCCCGCAGGTCGAGGCCGTCGCGGCCGACGATCCCGAGGTTCGTGAGCGACCCGGTGAATGCATCGAACCCGGTCGCGAGCACGAGGACGTCGAGCTCGTGCTCACCGTCCGCCGTCCGGACCCCGCGTTCGGTGACCTCCTGTATCGGCGCCGCACGGAGGTTCACGAGCTCCACGTTCGGGCGATTGAACGTCTCGAAGTAGTTCGTCTCGAAGGGCGCGCGCTTGGTCGCGTACGGATGATCGGTCGGGCACAGCAGCTCCGCGACCTCAGGGTCCTCGACGCGATCGCGGATGCGTTCGCGGAGGTAGTCGGAGATCGTCGCGTTTGATTGCTCGTTGAAGATGAGATCCCCGTAGGTCGAGACGACGAGTCGGAAGCCGCCCGTGTCGTAATACCGGTCGTAGACCTCCCGCCGCCGCTCGGGGGTGTCCATGAGCGCAGACGGGGCCGCCGGCGGCTCATACGGGCAGCCGAGGAACGCGGCGCGGGACTGCGCCCGCAGCTCGGCGTAGGACGCCTTGACGCGCTGTTCCTCGTCGGGGTCGGTAGGGCGGTTGCACAGTGGCGCCGCGAAGTTCGGCGTGCGCTGGAAGACGGTGAGGTGCGCGGCCTCTTCTGCGAGCTTGGGGATCACCTGGATGCCGCTCGACCCCGTGCCGATGACTCCGACGCGCTTCCCGGCGAGGCTGACGGGCTCGCGCGGCCAGTCGTGCGTGGACAGGACGGGCCCGGCGAACGTCTCGAGGCCCGGGAACTCGAGCGTCTTCGGCGTCGACAGCGCGCCGACCGCGCCGAGGACGAACCGGGCGGTGTAGGTGGAGCCGCCCTCCGTCGTCACCGCCCAGGTCCCGGACGCGTCGTCCCAGACGGTGGACGTCACCCGGGCGTCGAAGCGGAAGTCGCGGCGCAGGTCGAAGCGGTCGGCGACGTGCTCGAGGTACGCGAGGATCTCGGGCTGGGCCGCGAAACGCTCGGACCAGCGCCACTCCTGCTGCAGCTCCTCCGAGAAGGAGTACGAGTAGTTGACGCTCTCGATGTCGCAGCGCGCCCCCGGGTACCGGTTCCAGTACCACGTCCCGCCTGGGCCCGAGCCGGCCTCAAGCCCTTGGACCCGCAGGCCGAGCGTGTCCCGGAGCCGGTGCACGGCGTACAGGCCGGCGAACCCGGCTCCGATCACCACTGCGTCCACACGGCTCGCCGAAGAGTTCACAGCGGGACACTACTCCGGCGTCCCGCGAGGTGTTCCGGGTGTTCCGGGATGCCGAACAACCCGGGGCGGCATGACTCCGTGTCGTCCGCGGCGCCCCCAAGGTCTCGCCCGACAGCGGCACTCCCGGCAGCGTGAGCCGTCCGCTAGTAGAGCGGTACCGCCACCTCAGGCGTGGCGGCTGCTCGTTGTGCTTCGGCGGCCGCGATGTGCGCCGAGATCTCCACGGCAGCCTGCTTCATCGAACTGAGGAGGGAGTGGCGGTCCTTGGGGAAGCGGTAGGCGGGCATGCCGACGCTCATGGCCGCCACGACGCTGCCGTAGCCGTTGGTGATGGGGACGGCCGCGCACGAGATCTCCGGGACGATCTCCTGC
>JAOPZU010000496.1 GCA_025963955.1 Solirubrobacterales bacterium | reverse complement strand
GATGTAGCCCTTCTTGACCGGGATGGACTTCTCCAGGGCGAAGGTCGTCTTCTGCCCGAAGAACGGGGTCAACTTGACCGGCTCCCCCTGGCTGACGATGCGCGCGTACAGCTTGTTCCCCGGGCGCAGGATCGTCAGCTGCGCCTGCGCTTCCCCGCCGAGGTTCTCGTTGAAGAACTTCGTCTGCTTGGGACCCGGCTTGGCCAGCGTCATCGTCCAGGCCACGATCCGCCCGTCCGCCTTCACCACGTTGACGTCGCGGGCGTCGCCGACCTTCACCTGGTAGCCCGTCGTCCGGGAGATCGCCTTGCACGGCGGCGCCGGGCAGGACGGGACGGCGTCCTCACCGGACTGCCCGACCTCGGTGACGGGGTTGGTCGACGCGGTCACCGCGAGGGCTGCTCCGGGAGCGGCGAGCAGGCAGGCGGACAACGCGAGCACGGACTTCTTCGAGCGCTTCATCACGACCATTCAACACCAGCGGCGCGTCGAGTTGCGGCCGGACGCGCCCAAGCAAGTTGCGCGAACAAGTACCTGTAGGGTGGCGCGCATGGCGGCGATCGACGTGTCAGGGCTGGAACGGGAGTACCGCGGCGGCTTGAAGGCGGTCGACGGGATCGACCTGCAGGTGCAGGCCGGCGAGGTCTACGGCTTCCTGGGTCCCAACGGCGCGGGGAAGACGACGACCGTGCGCATGCTCGTGACGTTGCTGCGTCCGACGGGCGGCCGCGCCACCGTCGCCGGGTTCGACGTGGCCACGGAGCCGCAGAAGGTGCGGCGGAAGATCGGCGTGGCCCTGCAGGAGGCGGCCCTCGACCAGTTGATGACCGGCCGCGAGCTGATGGAGCTGCAGGCGACGCTGCACGGGATCCCCACGCGGGAGGTCGCCGGGCGTGCGCAGGACCTCATCGGCCGCGTCGGGCTGGCCGACGCGCAGGAGCGGCGCGTCGGCACGTACTCGGGCGGCATGCGGCGGCGCCTGGACCTGGCCATGGCGCTCATCCACGCCCCCGAGGTCCTGTTCCTCGACGAGCCCACCACGGGACTTGACCCGACGAGCCGCGCGACGCTGTGGGAGGAGGTGCGGCGCCTGAAGAACGACGGCACGACCGTCTTCCTCACCACGCAGTACCTCGAGGAGGCGGATCAGCTGGCGGACCGGGTCGGGATCATCAGCGCCGGGAAGATCGTCGCCGAGGGCACGCCGACCGCCCTGAAGGCGGAGGTCGGCCTGCCCCACCTGGACCTGAGCTTCGACGGCGACGCGGACCTGGCCCGTGCGCGCGAGGTGCTCGCGCCGCTCGGGGAGGTGCGGGACGTGACGCCGCCCGGCGCCGACGTGTCCCTCGGCGTGCGCGAGGGTTCCAGCGCGATCGCGCGCGTCGTCCGCGCGCTCGACGACGCGGGCCTGACCGTGGGCCGCGTGGAGCTCGTCGAGCCCACGCTGGACGACGTCTTCGCCGCGCGGACCGGCAGCCACCTGGAAGGCGCCGGCGAGGCCGGCGCCGCCGCCTGATGCACGAGCTCGCCTTCTCCGCGCGGGTCGTGTGGGCCCTGGCCCTGCGCTCGCTGCGCGGCGCTCTGCGGCGTCCGCAGTTCCTCGCCCCGCTCGTGATCTTCCCGTCGATGTTCCTCGCGGTGAACGTCGGCGGTCTCACCCGCACGACGGCGCTGCCGGGCTTCCCGGTCGTGGACGGCTTCCTCGACTTCCAGCTCGCCGGCGCGCTCACGCAGTCGCTCCTGCTGGGCGGTGTCGCGACGGGCATCGCCACGGCGCTGGAGATCGAGGGCGGCTTCTTCGACCGCCTCGTCGCCTCGCCCATCCCGCGCACGACGATCGTCCTTGGCCGCCTGCTCGCGACGGGCGTCACCGCCGCCGGCCAGGTCACCTACTTCCTGCTCGTCGGCTTCCTCTTCGGCGCGAGCGTCAAGGGCGGCGTGCCAGGGGTGCTCGTCGTGTACCTGATCGGGATCGTCGCCGGCGTCGGGTTCGGCGCCATCGGCCAGGCGATCGCGCTGCGGGCCAAGAGCGCCTCGTCGGTCCAGGGGATCTTCCCGCTCGTGCTCGTCGTCCTGTTCGCCTCCAGCGCGTTCTTCCCGCGCAACCTGCTCTCCAGCCCGGTGGACACGGTCGCGAAGTACAACCCGCTGAGCTACGTCGCCGACGGCATGCGGCACCCGATCATCGACGGCGTCGGCGCCACGTCGCTGCTCGAGGGCGTCGGCTCGGCGCTGCTCGTGGTCCTCGTCGCCGGGGCGATCGCGCTCCTCGCCCTCCGCGGCCGGCTGCGGGAGGCCTGAGATGCGCGCGTCCCTCATCGTCATCCGCGCGCTCGTGCGCCGGGCGCTCAACGAGATCCTGCGCGTTCCGGGCGCCGCGATCCCCGGTGTCCTGGCGCCGACGATCTTCATGCTCGGCCTGTCGAGCGTCTTCGGCGAGGCGTCGTCGCTACCCGGATTCACCGCCGACGACTTCCGGACGTTCGTGGTCCCGGTCGGCCTGCTCCAGGGCGCAGGCTTCACGGGGGCGGCGACCGGGGTCAACCTGGCCCGCGACATCGAGCAGGGCTGGTTCGACCGCCTGCTGCTGTGCCCGGCGCCCCGGACCACGCTGCTGACGGGGGTGGTGGCCAGCGCGGCCCTGCGGGCGCTGCTGCCGGCGACGTTCCTGCTGATCGTCGCGTTCAGCCTCGGGGTGCACGTCCCGACGTTCGTCGGGCTGCTCATCGCCGCCGCCCTGGTGATGGGGCTGGCCTGCGCGATGGCGTGCTTCAGCGTCACCATCGCGCTCCGGTTCCGTACGCAGCAGGCCGCGCCGCTGATGCAGATCGCGAGCTTCATCGGGGTGCTGTTCACGACCTCCTACGCCCCCAAGCCACTGCTCACCGACTGGCTGCGGACGGTGTCCGACATCAACCCGGTGACCCACGTGCTGGAGGGCGTGCGTCAGGGCTTCGTCGGCGGGGTGGCGTGGGAGCACACCTGGCCGGCGTTCCTGTCGATCGCACTGATGGTGCTCGTGCTGGGCGCGCTCGCGGCCCGCGGGCTGCGGCGCTACGGGGTCTAGCGGCCGGCGGGCGCCTCGGCGGCGCGCAGCGTCAGCTTCTTCGTCTGCGGCGCGTCCGGCAGCGTGTCCACGCAGCTGGCGCGGGGGCAGCCGGCGCGCGTGGCCTCGCCCAGGAACTGGATGACGGGCGGCCTGCCGACCGAGCTCTGGCTGAAGCGCACCGCGACCCTGCGCTTGCCGGGCTGCGAGACCGTGGCGGTCGCCACGCGCTTGGGCAGGGCGTTGACCTGCTCGGCCAGGACGCTGCCGCGCAGCGTCTTGCCCTTGGCGTCCGCGCTGACGCAGACCAGGTAGTCCGGCGGCAGCACGCCCGGCGTGGCCAGGACGTACACGCGCAGGCAGACCGAGCCGGGCGGGCCGCTCTTGGCCACGAGGTCCGCCGGGTGCAGGTCGGCCGCGAAGGAGAAGCCGGCGCGCAGCCGGCCGTCGGAGGCACGCTGGAGGGAGACGCGGGTCAGGTCCGGCGCGCCGGTCGCGGCGCCGCCCGCCTTCTCGGTCGCCACCACGGGCACGTCGGGCGAGGCGGCCAGGGCGAGGCCGGCGCCCGCCGAGGCGAGGACGGCGAGGCTGGTGCAGAGGGCCAGGCGCAGCGACACGTCCCCGATCATGACGCGTCGCCGCTGGCCTGGGCGTCGCTGCAAGCGGCGGTGCGCCCTCCGGACGGCGGTCCGGTGCGTGCGCCTACCGGCCCTCGTAGGTCGCCTTGCCCGGACCGACCTCCAGGAACGAGCGGACCGCGTTCTTCAGGTCGTCCGTGCCGAACAACGGCCCGGAGACCTCCGCGACGATGGCGTCCGCCGCCCGGGCGCCTCCGTTCAGCTGCTCGCGGATGAGCCGCTTGGTCGCGGTGTGAGCCTGGGTCGGGCCGTTCGTGATCCGCTGCGCGAAGGCGAGCGCCGCCTCGGCGAAGCCCTCGTCGGGCAGGACGCGGTTGACGACGTTCCACTGCTCGAGCGTCGCCGCCGGGTAGAGCTCCCCGGTGTACACGAGCTCCCGGGCGCGGGCGGGGCCGGCGCGCTCGGCCAGGCGCTGCGGCCCGCCCATCGACGGCGTCAAACCGACGACGATCTCCACGAGGCCGAACTTCGCCTTCTCCGCGGCGAGCAGCAGGTCGCAGGCGAGGCTGAGCTCGAACGCCGCCGTCAGGCACAGGGCGTGCGCGGCGAAGATCGTCGGGAAGGGAAAGTCCTCCACCGTGTGGATCAGCGCGAGCAGGTCGTCCCAGAGCCGGCCGCCCTGCTCCGGCGTGAGGCCGTCGAAGAGGTGGACGTCGACGCCGCCGGAGACCGCACGACCCTCCGCGCGGATCAGCAGGCCGCGCGGATGCTCGGCGGAGACCTGATGCACGGCCTGGGTCAGGCTGTCGATCAGCGCCTGGTCGAACAGGTTCAGCGGCGGCGCCTGGAGCGTGATGATCGCCAGGGCGCCGTCCATCTCGAAGCGGACAGGTGCGTCGGTCATGCGATGAGCTCCTCGGAGGCGGCCTTGATGTCGTCCATGTCCCCCGGTGCGGGGATCCACGGCAGGCGCAGCGGATCGCGCTGCGGGTCGTCCTTGTACCGGGGGATGACGTGGATGTGGAGGTGGAAGACGGTCTGCCACGCGTCGGCGCCGCAGCAGTTCAGGAGGTTGACGCCGTCGGCGCCGAGCTTCTCCTTCATGCGCGCGGACAGGCGCTGCGCGGCGACCGCCGTGCGCGCCAGATCGTCCGCCGGCGCGGTGATCAGGTCCTGCGTGTGGCGCTTGGGGACGACGAGCGCGTGACCGCGCGTGCCGGGGTTGATGTCCATGAAGCTGAGCGTGTCCTCGTCCTCGTCGACGATGAACGCGGGCAGCTCGCGGGCGATGATCTTGCAGAAGATGCAGTCGCCCGCGGGGTCCTCCGGCGGGGTCTGGGCGGGCATGACCTGAGGCTATACGGCGGGCGTTAGCCTGGGACGCGTGACCTGGACCTCCGCGCCTTCGCCCGCCCCCGATCCGCAGCTCCTCGAGCACGTGGTCCGGCACCTGGGCGCGATGGACCGCCCGTCGGCCTCTCCCGGCGAGCGCGAGGCGGCCTTCTGGATCGCGGACGCCCTCCGCGCGGAGGGCGCGCGGGTCCGCGTGGAGAAGGAGCAGGCGCACGGCGGCTACTGGTGGCCGCTGGGGCTGCTGGCCGGGATCGCGGGACTGGCGGGTGCACGCGGCGGCCGGGTGCTGGCCACCGCGGCGGGCGCGTTCGGCGCCGCCGGCATCGCGGACGACGTCTCGGGCGGCCGGATGTGGTTCCGCAGGGCGTTCCTCCCCCATCGGGACACGCACAACGTCATCGCGACCGTCGGGGACCCGGACGCCGAGCACACGGTCCTGCTCGTCGCGCACCACGACGCGGCGCACTGGTCGCTGCTCTTCCATCCCGGCGTCGGCAGGTTCGTGGGCGAGCGCCATCCGCAGCTGCTCGAGCTGTCGGACGACACGCCGCCGGTCATGTTCCCCGTGTTCGGCGGGCCGCTGCTGGTCGCGCTCGGCGGGCTGACCGGCTCGCGGCGCCTACGTCGGGCCGGCGCCGTCCTGGCGCTCGGGACCGCGGCGATGATGGCCGAGATCGGCTCGCGCTCGACCGTCAGCGGCGCGAACGACAACCTGACGGGCGTCGCGACGCTGCTCGGCGTGGCCCGGTCGCTGAAGGAGCAGCCCGTCGAGGGCCTGCGCGTGATCCTGCTGTCGACGGGCTCGGAGGAGTCCTTCATGGAGG
>JAOPZU010000484.1 GCA_025963955.1 Solirubrobacterales bacterium | reverse complement strand
GGAGCGCAAGGTCATCCACCTGCGGTACGGCACCGCGGGCGAGCCCCCGCAGACGCCGGCCCAGACGGCGCGGCGCCTCGGCGTCACCCCGCGGCAGGCGGCCTCGATCGAGGACCGCGCGCTGGCGAAGCTCTCGGTGCTGCCGCAGCTCGCGGCGCTCCGCGAAGTCGCCTAGTTACCCGCGACACATCACGTAGTGCGAAGGGCCCGGCAGGTTGCGGGCCCTTCGTCGTTCCCGGGCGGTCCGCCTAAAGCTCCTCGCCGTCCAGGAACAGCTTGACCTCGATGTTCCCGCGCGTCGCCTTGGAGTACGGGCAGACGGTGTGGGCCGTGCGCATCAGCTCGGTCGCCTTCTCGCGGTCGACCTCGGGCAGGTCCCCGTGCAGCTCGACCGCCAGGCCGAACCCGCCCTCCGCGTCCGTGCCGATCGCGACGGCCGCGTCGATCGAGAAGTGCTTGGCCGAGATCTTCTGCTGCCGCGCGATGAGCGACAGCGCGCTCAGGAAGCAGGCGCCGTAGCCGAGCGCGAAGAGCTCCTCGGGATTCGTCGCCTCGTGCTGGTCCGCCGGGCCGCCCATCGCCGCGGGCGGCTTGAGCAGCAGGTCCGGGTGCCCGTCGGCGCTGGTGGCGCGGCCGTCGCGGCCGCCGGTCGCCCGGGCCTTCGCCGTGTAGAGGACGTTCATGCGGGCGAGCGTACCACCGGGTTCCGGCGCCGCCGGGCCGTCTCCAGGGCGTCCTGAAGGTGTCAGCAGGTTGACACCCAAACGAGACCGTCGCACCGAGCTGGCGCGTCTACGCTGCCCTCGAACCGTCGGAAACCGCCCTCCACCACCCCGAGGAAGAGCACCATGAAGAACGCACGCACCATCGTCATCGCCCTACTGGCCACGAGCTTCGTCGCCGCCGGCTGCGGGAGCAGCAACTCGAGCTCCACCTCGACGCCGGCGGCGAGCACGCCGTCCACCGCGAGCACCGCCGACACCACCGCGAGCACGCCGGCCGAGACCACGCCGGTCGGGACGACCGACACGGGCACCGCCACGACCGACGTCCCGGCCACGGCCGATGCCGCGGTGAAGGCCGGCATCGCGTCCTGCAAGCAGGCCGTAAGCGCGCAGGCCGCAACCGCTCCCGACCTCGTCGGCGACCTCAACAAGCTGTGCGAGAAGATCACCGACGCCGCGGGCGCGAAGGCCGCCGTCAAGGAGATCTGCACCAAGATCGTCGAGAAGAACGTGCCGTCGGGTGCGGCGCGCGAGCAGGCGCTGGCCGCCTGCAAGGCCTCCTGAGGCCCGTGGACTGAAGTGCGGCGCGCCCCGTCCGATGACCGGGGTGTGCTGCACGCCACGAGCATCGTCATGGAGGGCGCCGACGAGTTGATCGCCGGTAGCCGGGACATGCTCGATCACTCCGGATCCCCCGCCTACGTCGCGGTCGCCCGCTGCGACGACGGCGTCGTGGTCGCGGGGGCGTGCGCGTTCGGCTCCGAGCGCGCCGCCCGCAGCCAGGCGCGCACCCTGCGCTCGACGCTCCCAGGTGCCCACGTCTACGTCATGGAGCGCCTGGTCCGCGGCGGTCGCGTCCGCTGGACCGTGTGGGACGGCGAGCGTGACGAGCGGCTGCATCAGGCCTTCGAGGAGGCCCCCGACACCTTCGTCTGACCTCGCCGTCTAGGCTCCGGCCGGATGGCCGACGACGAGGAGCAGCTGACGATCGACCAGCTCGCGCAGCGCACGGGCATGACCGTGCGCAACATCCGCGCGCACCAGGCACGCGGCCTGCTGCCCCCGCCCGAGGTCCGCGGCCGGACCGGCTTCTACGGTGCAGACCACCTGACCCGCATCGAGCTGATCCGCGAGCTGCAGGCCGACGGGTACAACCTGGACCTCATCCGCAAGCTGCTGGAGGGCGCGGTCGGGCAGTCCGGCGCGGTGCTGCGCTTCACGCGCACGCTGCGCACGCCGTTCACCGAGGAGGAGCCGCGGATCGTCACGCAGGCGGAGCTCGCGGAGCGCTTCCAGAGCACCGACCCGAAGCTGCTCGAGCGCGCGATCGGGCTCGGGGTGCTGCGCCGCCTGGACGACGAGGGGCGCTTCGAGGAGATGAGCCCGACCCTCGCCAGCGCCGGCGGGGAGCTCGTCGCGCTCGGGATCCCGGCGGAGCGCGCGATGGAGATCCTCGTGCGGATGCGCCGCCACGCGGACAGCGTGGCCAAGGCCTTCGCCCAGCTCTTCATCGAGTCCGTCTGGCAGCCGTTCGCGGAGGACGGCACCCCGGACGAGCACTGGTCGGAGGTCTCCGCGGCGCTCGAGCGGCTGCGTCCGCTCGCCTCGCAGTCGCTGCTGGCCACCTTCCAGATCGCCATGACCGAGGTCGTCGAGCGTGAGCTCGGCCGCGAGCTGGAGCGGATGACCAACAAGGGCAAGAAGCGCCGCTGAGCACCGCGCTTGACGTGCGCCGCGGGCGGCTGTGCCTCCCGTCACACCGCCGTTGCGTGTGACATCGACTGGTGTCACACTCGCCCGATGCTCACGTCCACGCTTCCCGCGGTGTCCCGCCCCGTCCCGGCAGCGGTGGCCTGAGGTGCGCCCGGAGGAGGCGGACGCCGTCGGGGTCCTGGCCGCCGACGGCCTCGGCGGCGCGGCGCTCCGCGCCCAGGAGCTGCACCGCGCGATCGCCGGGCGCGTCTTCGGCGGGCTCGGCGCCGCCGCCTCACCGGTCCGGACGGCGCACGACGCCCTCGCGGACGCGATCTACACCGGGGTGCGGGTCGGTGGCGGCGCCGGCAC
>JAOPZU010000163.1 GCA_025963955.1 Solirubrobacterales bacterium | reverse complement strand
ATCGCCCCGTAGCGCAGGTCGTGCCGGTCCTCCGAGGAGAGCCCGAGCGCCTCGCCGACCGCGTCCGCCCACTCCACGATCGAGTGCGCGTGCTGCGCGGTGTAGGCGTCCTTGGCCTCCAGGGCCGCGGCGAGCGCCTCGGCCGTCCCCCGGTACGCCCGCTCGAGCTGGGCGTAGAGCGCGGCTCCACGCAGCGCGGCGCCCGTCTGGTCGGCGAGGGTCTGCAGCAGCTGGGCGTCGTTCTCGTCGAAGGCGCGCGGCCGCGTCTCCTCCACGTTGAGCACGCCCCAGAGCTGGTCCCCGACGAAGACCGGGGCGGTCATCTCGCTGCGGACATCCCCCGTCGCGCTCGTCGGGCTGTAGCCCGCTTCGAGCAGCACGTCGTCCACGACCGTGACGCGGCGCGAGCGCAGCGTGCGGCCGATGACGCCCGCCTCACGCGGCTGGGACCACCGCTCGGCGAACAGCCGGACGAAGGGTTCCCCGCGGACGGACGCGGCCTCCACGTAGCCGTCCTCGCGCAGCCGGACCGCGGCGCAGAGGAAGTAGCCGAAGGCGCGGTGCAGCTCGTCGACGACGGCGTCGGTGATGGCGGCGGGGTCGGTCAGCCCGGCCACGCGCGTCCCGAGGGTGCTGGCGATGGCGAGCTGCCGCGTGCGCTTCTCCAGGCGCAGGCGCTCGGCGTCGCCGGCCGAGGTCACCGGCCAGGCGGCGGGCGGCGGGACGCTCCCCCGGGCCTCGCCCATCCCCGCGAAGCGTGGCGCCAGGGACCGCGGCGGCTCGTCCGCGCCCGCGCTCAGGCGCGAGACGTGACGATCGTCCATCTCGGCCGTGTACGCCGCAGGGAGCTCGCTGGAGCGAACGGCCACGCCCCGCCCGAGCTCCTGCTTGCCGTACATCAGCGCGCGGTCGGCGTCGTCCAGCAGAGCCAGGACGTCCTGACCGGGCTGCAGCTCGGCGACGCCCGCGGTGACGGCGGTCCCCCGTGCCCCGCCCACCGCGCGGATCCCGGACTCGACGCGGTCGATGGCGCGGTGCGCAACCTCCAGCGCGGTGCTCTCGTCGGCACCGGGACAGACGATGACGAACTCGTCGCCGCCGTAGCGCGCGACCGCGTCGTAGGGGCGGACCGCGGCGCGCAGCGCGTCCCCGACGCGGCGCAGGACCTCGTCGCCCGCCAGGTGGCCGCTGCGCTCGTTGACCTCCTTGAACTCATCGAGATCCAGCAGCACGGTGCTCAGGGTGGTCCCGGTCCGCCGTGCGCGGGCGACCTCCACGCGCAGGGTGTCGCGGAGCGCCGACTGGTTCAGGCAGCCGGTCAGCCCGTCGGTCCGGGCCGCGCGGGCCAGCCCGGCGGCGGCGCTCGCGTTGCGGCAGGCGGCGGCGGCGAGCTCCCCGAAGGCCTCCAGCAGGGCCAGGTCGCGAGCGTCGACGAACTGCGGCCGCGTGAAGCCCACGCACAGGACCCCGCGCAGCTCGCCGTCCCAGCGCAGCGGGACCGCGAGGCAGCTCCGGACGTCGTGGAACGGGCTGTCCTGGCTCGGTTCCACCAGCCGGCGGTAGTCGTTGGTCAGCAGCGCCCGGTCCCCGTGCACGACCCGGCCGGAGAGGCCGGTCCCGGCCGGGAGCCGGCGGCCCGCGGCCCCGTCCGGTAGCCCGAGGCACGCCTCGACGATGAGCTCGTCGTCCGTGTCCAGGCGGTAGACGACCGACTTCTCGGCGTCGAGGATCGCCTGCGCCTCGGAGCAGATCCCGTAGAGGACCGCGGGCAGGTCGAGGCCTCGGTCGTTGAGCTGGCGTCCGGCGCGCGCGAGCGCGGTCTGCTGCGCCATGCGCTTCGCCTGCTCCTCGGCGAGACGGGCCTGGGCCATCGCGGCGCCGGCCGCGCCGGCGAAGGCCGCGGCGACCTCGGTGAGGTCCCCGTCGTCCGCCCACCGCGCGTGCGGGCCGCGCAGGACGAGCACGTGGTCGAGCTCCTCGCGCGAGCGCAGCGGCAGCATGAGCGCGACGGGCGTGTCGACGGCCCAGCCCACGAGCCGGGCCAGCACCTGGGCGCGTGGGTGGGCCAGGCGGACCTGCGGCGCGCCGTCGTCCACCAGCTCGGCCAGGGCCGGGAGGGCGTCGAGGGGCAGGCGCCGGTCCGGACGGGGCTGCAGGGGATGGACGCACAGCAGGTGCGCGAGGCGCTCGCGCCCCTCGACGCCGATGAGCACGGCGCCGGTGGCGCCGAAGAGGACGCACGCCTCCTGGAGGAGCAGCCGGTGCAGCGCGCCCGGGCCGCGCGCGTCCAACGACGCGGAGAACAACCGGGAGACGGCGTTCAGGGCATCACTGGAATGGCGTGCGGAGGCGGCGGGATCGGGCAAGGGCGCGGCGGACGGGGGGACGCAGCGTTACATCGGCGTCTTCTGAGGACACCTTTACCCGCCGTCGGCCGCTCAGGACCGTGCTCGCTACACTTCGCGGCCACGGAGAGGTGGCCGAGAGGCTGAAGGCGCCCGCCTGCTAAGTGGGTATGGGGTTGAACGCTCCATCGCGGGTTCGAATCCCGCCCTCTCCGCTGTTTGCCCGATGACCGTCAAGCCTGGCGCGGCGGCGCCCTACGATGCGCCGCATGGTTCGCGTCCTGTTCGTCTGCATGGGCAACATCTGCCGCTCCCCGACCGCTGAGGCCGTGATGGCGCACCTGGTCGCGGGCGCGGGGCTGGCGGACACCGTGCACCTGGACAGCGCCGGCACCGGCGCCTGGCACGTGGGCAATCCGCCGGACGAGCGATCCGCGGCCGCGGCGGCGGCACGGGGCATCACGCTGAGCGGCGCGGCGCGGCAGGTCCGGCCCGACGACTTCACGCGCTTCGACCTGCTCCTGTGCGCGGACGCCGCGAACGTCCGCGATCTGCTCGCGCTGCTGCCCGCGGACGACACGGACGGGCGCCGGCGGGTGCGGCGGCTGCACGCATTCGACCCGGCCGCGGTGGCGAGCGGCGACCTCGACGTGCCTGACCCGTACTACGGCGGGCCGCGCGGTTTCGAGGACGTCCTCGACCTCGTCACGCGGGCGTGCGCGGGACTGCTCGACGAGATCCGAGCCGGCGCTATCACGGCCGGCTGAGCGTCGCGGGGGCTTGCCGCGGCGCCTATTGTGGTCGGCGTGTCAACGCCCGCACTGCCCGACGCCCGCCGCGTGCGCCTCCTGGCCGCCGGTGGCACCATCGCGATGTCGGGGCAGGACGGCGCCACGCCGACGCTCGACGCGGCCGGGCTCATCGCGGCGCTCCCGTCGCTCGCCGGCCGGGCGGGGCTGACGGCCGAGACGCTCATGAACAAGCCGAGCGCGCACCTGACGCTCGCGGACATGCTGATGATCTGCAAGACCGCGCGGGACGCCGCCCGGCGCGGCATCGGCGTCGTCGTGACGCACGGCACGGACACGCTGGAGGAGACGGCGATGCTCTGCGACGTCATCCACGACGCGGAGGCGCCCATCGTCTTCACGGGCGCGATCCGCACCGCGACCGCCGCCGGCGCCGACGGCCCCGCGAACATCATGGACGCCGTCTCGGTCGCCGCGTCCGAGCACGCCGCGGGGATGGGCGTCCTGGTCGTGTTCGGTGGCGAGATCCACCACGCCCGCTGCGCGCGCAAGACCGACACCACCTCGCTGGTGGCGTTCTCCTCGCCGCAGACCGGCCCGCTCGGGCGCGTCACCGAGGGCCACGCGACGATCTGGTCCCGCCTTCCGCGCAACCCGCCGCTGGATCCGCACGAGATCGACCGTCGCGTCGTGATCGTGCCGACGACGGCGGGGGACGACGGCTCCCTGGCGCGGGCCGCGCTGGCCGCCGACCCGGACGGCGTGGTCATCGGGACCCTCGGCGCCGGGCACCTGGCGCCGCCGCTGCTCGAGCTCTGGGCCGAGGCCGCCGAGCGCATGCCGATCATCGCCTACTGCCGGCCCGAGCGGGGCGTCGTCCTCACCGGCACCTACGGCTACGCCGGCTCCGAGCAGGACCTCCGCGACACGAAGATCATCCCGGTCGGCTTCCTCAGCCCGCAGGCCGCCCGCGTGAAGCTGCTGGCGTGCCTGGCGTCGGGGCTGTCGATCGAGGAGACGCGGTGGGCGTTCAGTCAGGACGACGGCTGACGCGGGACGGCCGGCGCCACAGGGCGCTCGCGGTCTACCAGTTGACCAGCGAGGCCCGGTAGATCGCGGCCAGGTCGTCCGCGTCCGGCTGTCGCGGCGCGATCACGAGCAGGCGCTGCTGCTTGAGGGCGCCGTCGACGAGCGCCGGGATGTCGTCCTCGGTGTAGCCGAGCTCCTCGATGCCGCGGGCGGCGCGGATGTCCTTCATCAGCGCGACGATGACCTCGGGCAGCGTGTCCGGGCCCGGGTCCTCGACCGGGGCGCCGTGCAGGAGCTCGGCGACGTGGTGGTGGCGCTCGGGCATCGCCTCGTAGGTGAAGCGGAAGGACGCGGGGGCGGTGACGATCACGCTGTGGCCGTGGGGCACGAACGGGTGGTCGGCCGGGTAGCCGGGCGGCTGGTAGACGTGCTTCAGACCGGCCACCGGGTAGGCGCACGCGTGCGGGATGTGGACGCCGGCGGAGCCGAAGCCGATGCCGGCCGTGGTGGCGGCGAGCATCATCGCGCCGCGTGCCTCGACGTCGTCCCCGTCCGCCACCGCCCGGCGCAGGAAGCGGCCGCCGGTCTTCAGCGCGTGCGCGGACCAGATGTCCGCGACCGGGTTGGACCCCTGGTAGGGCGGCCGCGCGTCCGGGGTCTCCGGGTAGGGACGGGTGTCGAACGGCTTGGACAGGAAGGACTCCGCGGCGTGGCAGACGACGTCCAGGCCGCAGGAGGCGACAACGTCCGCGCCGAGCGTGCGCGTCAGCTCCGGGTCGACGATGGCCTGGGTCGCCCGCAGGTAGCGGTGCGAGATGCCGGACTTCACCTTCAGCTCCGGCAGATCGAGGATCGCGACGGTGGTCGCCTCGCTGCCGGTGCCGCTCGTGGTCGGGATCGCCAGGTGGGGCAGCAGCGGTGACGGCGGCTTGCGGCCCTCGCCGATCGGCGGGTTGATGTAGGCCATGATGTCGGCCGGGTGGCTGACGATGAGGTCCATGACCTTGGCCGTGTCCATCGCCGAGCCGCCGCCGACGGAGACGAACCCGTCGGGCTTCGCGTCCTGCGCGAAGGCGACGGCGTGCTGCATCGACTCCAGGTCCGGTTCCACGCGGGACTCGCCGTAGACGACCACGTCGATGCCGGCCGCGCGGACGGACGCCGCCACGCGATCGGCGTGGCCCGCGGCCTGCACGCCCGGATCGGTCACCAGGACCGCCCGCGTGACGCCGAGCCGCTTGAGCTCCCAGCCGGCGTCCCCGGCGGCGCCGGGCCCGTACTTCACGGGCGTGGCCTCGAGGGTGAAGATCGTCTCGTTCGGCGGGGTGCTCATGGTGCGGGGACCTCCAGGGCTTGCAGGGCGGCGCGCAGCGCCGGCGGCATCGCGGCGACGGGCCGGCGGGACTCGCGGTCGACGAAGACGTGGACGAACCAGCCGGTCGCGGCGGGCGCCTCGTCCCCCGCGCGGAACAGGGCGAGCTCGTAGGTGACGGACGACCGGCCGAGGCGCCCGACCCGCAGGCATGCGTCGACCGTGTCCGGGAAGGCGAGCGCCGCGGTGTAGGCGCAGTGCGACTCCGCGCACAGGCCGATGACCTCGCCCGCGTGGATGTCCAGGCCGCCCACGCGGATCAGGTACTCGTTGATGACCGTGTCGAAGAACGCGTAGTACTCGACGTTGTTGACGTGGCCGTAGACGTCGTTGTCCTTCCACCGCGTCGGGATCGCGGTGCGGTGCGGGTAGTCCTCACGGGCGGCGGGCGGCGCGGTGGCGGGGCTCACCCCCTGAGCCTACTTTCGTCCACGCATGGTGGCGGCGCCCCCCGGCACGATATAGGTTGAAATCCGTGCGATCTTCCCGAGGTGTCCTGGCGGCGGCCGTCTCCGCCCTTCTGTTGTCCGGCTGCGGTGGTGCCGCCGGCAGTGGGGCGAACAGCCCGAAGGGCGGGACCGGCAAGGCGAAGGCGCCGATCGAGGCGACCGCTCCGGTGAAGGAGCAGAAGTCGCTGCTGGGCGGCGGGGCGACCGCGGGCAACGCCGAGAGCTACACGCCGACGGGCGACATCGTGGCCGACAGCGGCTTCCGTCCGGACGTGGACGGCTTCGGCTTCGAGAACTACGGCAACGACGCCGGCCCCGTCAACCTGCGCGCGGCGAACGTCGAGCACCTGTTCGGGGATCAGGTCTGCGCGATCGGGACCGGAG
>JAOPZU010000448.1 GCA_025963955.1 Solirubrobacterales bacterium | reverse complement strand
TCCGCACCGGCGGGGCCGTCGATGCGGGTGCCGAACAGCTCTAGGGTCTTGGCCTTCGGCGTGGCGGTGAACGCGAAGTAGGACAGGTTCGGCTGGCGGCCGCGGGCGCTCAGCGACGCGACGAGCGCCTCCTGCGGGTCGTTGGCGTCCTCGAGGGCGGCGTCGAACTTCTCCGCGGCCTCGAGCGCTGCATCGCTCAGCTCGTCGGTACCGGTACCGGTGGCGCCGGCGCCGAGGACGGCCTTGAGCGCCTTGGCGGTCTCGCCGGTCTGGGAGGAGTGCGCCTCGTCGACGATGATCGCGTAGTTCGCGTCGGTGAGGTCGGCGACCTGGTCGAGGACGAACGGGAACTTCTGCAGCGTCGTGATGATGATCTGCGCGGTGCCACCGGCCAGCGCGTCGGCCAGCTGTGCGGCGTGCTTGTCGATCTGGGCGACCACGCCAGGGGTGTGGTCGAACTGGAAGATCGTGTCCTGCAGCTGCTTGTCCAGCACCACGCGGTCCGTGATGACGATGACCTTGCTGAACACCTTGAGGCTGTCCGCGGTGTGCAAACTCATCAGCCGGTGCGCCAACCAGGCGATGGTGTTCGACTTCCCGGACCCGGCGGAGTGCTCGACCAGGTAGTTATGCCCGGCGCCGTGCTCACGGGCGTGCGCGAGCAGCGTCAGCACGGCGTCCCACTGGTGGTAGCGGGGGAAGATGACCTCCCGCTGGGCGGGCTTGGCCTTCGCTGCGCGCTTCGCCCCGCCCTCGGCCGGGGCGGCGTGCACGAACCGGGCGAGAAGATCCATCCAGGCGTCGCGGGCCCACACCCGCTGCCACAGGTAGGCGGTGGCGTACCCGTCGGCCGGCTGGGGGTTGCCCGCGCCGCCGGGCTGCCCGGGGCCGCCGCTGCCCTGGTTGAACGGCAGGAACCGGGTGGTCTTGCCGGCCAGCCGGGTGGTGAGGAAGACCATGTCCGGGTCGACGGCGAAGTGCACCACCGCGCGCTTGGCCAGCAGCCGGTCGTGCGGGTCCCGATCGCGGCGGTACTGCTCCTTGGCGTCCTCGACATCCTGCCCGGTCAGCGGGTTCTTCAGCTCCGCCGTCGCGGTCGGAACCCCGTTGACGAACAGCGCCAGGTCCAGGGTGTTGTGGTGGTCGGGGCTGTAGGGCAGCTGCCGCGTCACGGTGAGGCGATTCGCGGCGTAGGCCGCCAACGTCACTTCGGTCAGCGAGTGCGCTGGTGCGAAGAACGCCAGCCGGATCGTCTCGCCCTTGACCTTGATTCCGCGGCGCAGCACATCGACGGTGCCGCGGTGGTCGAGTTCGTCGGCGGCGAGCCGGGCGAACTCCCGCCGCGCGGCCGCAGGGTCGCCGCCGTAGCGGGTGACCAGCTTCGCCCAGGCCTTCGGCTGGGTGGCGTCGATGAACGCAAACAACTCAGCGGTGTCCAGCGCGAGCTTGCGGTCGTACCCCACCACCGCGCCCCGGCTCCAGCCGGCGCGGAGCAAGCCATGCTCGACCGCGTCCTCGAACCGTCGCTCCGTGTGCACTCCGACGCTCATGCGGCCTCCTCGGCGACGTTCATCTGGCCTGTCACTGCCGCCGCGATGAGGGTGGGGCGGCGCTCCTGAAGCAGCCGTAGCTGCCCGTCGGCGGCATCGACGAACTGGTCGATGAGGCAGGTCTGCTCGCGGATCCGGCCGACGATCGTGCGCTGCACCTCGACCGGCGGCAGGGGGATGCGAAGCGCCTCGATGTCGGGCATGTAGATGGTCTTGTGCGTGGATCCTTGCGCGAGGTACCCGAGTAGGTAGGGCCGCATCCCGCGCAGGCAACACAGCAGGTAGCTCGGGTCGAGCCTCGGGCCGCAGGTCCACGTCGCGAAGTCCTGGCTCGTCGCCATGTCGGTGCCCATGACGGCCGAGAACCCCACAGACGCCGTTCGCGACAGCACGACCGTGCCGCGTGGGTGCAACGCAGCGGCGCTGTTGGCGAGGCCAAGCGCGCTAATGCACTCTCGCGTCTGCGTAATCACCTCCCGACGGTCATCCCGGACCTGCTGAACCTCGCCGGTCGTGATCCATGGAATGCGGCAGTCCGTCCACCAGTCCGGTCGTGACCGGCTGGGCGTGTGACCGCTGCCGAGCCGGGCGACATGCGTCAGCTTGACCGTCGGCCACGCAGTCCTGCCGTCCCGCGCCCAAGCCAGCTCGAAAGCGCATCGCTGACCGTCGGCCTGGGCACCGACGACTTCCTCCGCTGTCAGCAGCATGCGCCGCTCCAGCGCTGCGGCCCGCATGTCGACCAGTGCCGCGACGGCTGCGTCGTGGTGTGACAGCTTCTCGCTGAGGTGCTCGGCGATGCGGCGCTGCAGCGGCCCATCCGGCACGCGCAGGCGGAGCTCACGCACCTGGCCTTCGCTCACGTATGGCAACGGTCCCCCGGGCGAGAGCTCCCCGAGGTCCACCGTCATCAGCAGGTAGCGCCAGAACGACGGATCGCCGTCACGTGGTGCGACGGCCATCAGGTTGTTGTCCA
>JAOPZU010000381.1 GCA_025963955.1 Solirubrobacterales bacterium | reverse complement strand
CTGCGCCCGACGCGCTTGCCGACGGCCTCGCGGGTGAGGCCGAGCTCCTCGACGAGAGCGGCCACGGCGCGGGCCTCTTCCACGGGGTTGAGGTCCTCGCGGGCCATGTTCTCGATGAGGGCGTCCTCGAGGGTCCGCGCGTCGTCGCGGTCCTGGACGATCGCCGGCAGGGTCTTCAGGCCGGCGAGCTGCGCCGCCCGCCAGCGGCGCTCGCCCGCGACGAGCTCGTAGCTGCCGCCGGCGACGGGGCGCACCAGGACGGGCTGCAGGACGCCGCGTTCGCCCAGGGAGTCGGCCAGCGCCTGCAGCGCCTCGCCGTCGAACTGCTTGCGCGGCTGGGACGGGTTCGGGCGGACCGCATCCACGGGCAGCTCCCGCAGCTGCGTATCCTGGGCGCCGGCCGCGGCGGCGATGGCCGACGGGTCGCTGACCGCGAGGATCGCGGACAGCCCGCGCCCCATCCCGGTCTTCCGCGTGGAGCCGCTAGCCACGGGCCGCCACCTCCTTCGCGAGCTCGAAGTAGGCGTCCGCCCCGGTGCTGTGCGGATCGTGGTGGATGACGGGGACGCCGAAGCTCGGGGCCTCGCTGATGCGGACGTTGCGGGGGATGACCGTGTCGAAGACGAGCGCGGGGAAGTGCTCGCGGACCTCGCGCTCCACGTCGCGAGCCAGGTTCGTACGCGAATCGTGCATCGTCAGCAGCATCCCGGCGACCGTCAGCCGCGGGTTCAGCTCGCGCTGCACGAGGGCCAGCGTGTCGAGCAGCCCGGCGAGCCCCTCCAGGGCGAAGTACTCCGTCTGGACGGGGACGATGACGCGGTCCGCGGCCACGAGCGCGTTCACCGTTAGAGGCCCGAGCGACGGTGGACAATCCAGGAGGGTGAACGCGAAGCGCTCTTTGACCGTCGCCAGGGCGTCGCGCAGGAGGTTCTCCGAGCCGGCCTGGCGCGGGAGCTCCACGCTCGCCCCGGCGAGGTCCGGGTGCGCCGGGAGCACCATCAGGCCCGGGATCCGCGTGGGGACCATGGCCTCGTCCACCGTCGCCTCGCCCAGGAGGACGTCGTAGATCGACGGCTCGCCGTGCTTCGGCAGGCCGATGCCGACGGTGGCATTCGCCTGCGGGTCCACGTCCACGAGCAACGTCTCGTAGCCTGCCTCGGCGATACAGGCCGCCACGTTGACGGCGGTGGTGGTCTTGCCGACCCCGCCCTTCTGGTTCGCGATCGCGTAGATGGTTCCCATCGGCCGTGGACGGTAGCGACGGATCAGGCGGACAGGAGCCGGGTTCCCCGCACGATGCGGGGTTCTTGACGTGACCGGCGTCGTTTCCGCGTAGACCCGCGCGCGAACGTCAACCCGCAGTGAGCGGACGCTTGCGCGCCATGCCCTCGCGGCGGGGGAAACGGGCAGGGGTCGGCGCGGTCTTGCGGAAGACGTGCAGGTGGCGCCGATCGGCGCCCGGCCGGGGAGCCACCGCGTGGACCGCCTCCAACATCATGCCGGTCGCCTCCGCGGCGGCAAGGCCGTCGGCCTCTTCGGACGCGTCGCGTGCGCCCTTCCAGGCCACGAGCGCGCCGCCCTCGACCAGGAGTGGCGCGGCGTATTCCACGAGCGCGGTCAGTGGCGCCAGCGCCCGCGCAGTCACGGCGTCGTGTCGTCCGATCCCGGGGGGCCACGCCTCGGCGCGGGCGTGTACGGGCAGCGCGTTATCGAGACCGGTGGCCTCGATGAGCCGCCCCATGAACTCGCACTTCTTCCCGACGGACTCCACGAGCGCGAACGTCGTGGCCGGCAGGCACGCCGCGAGGACCAGGCCCGGGAAGCCGGCGCCCGCCCCGATGTCCGCCACGGTCGAAGCCTCACGGAGGGCGGGGACTGTGAGGCCGTCGAACGCGTCAGCCACGTGGACCTCGACCGCCGCGATGGGATCCACAACCGTCGTGGGCGCTGTCGGGTCGGCGGCCAGTAACGCGAGCATGACGTCGAGCCGATCCGCGACCGCCGTCGAAAGCCCTGCCCCGTCACACAGCTCCCGGAGCCGTGGGTGCGCCGCGGTCATCAGGCTGATGTTCCACGTGAAACGCGGCCGGGCCGTTCCACGTGAAACGCGCTCACGTGGTCACGCGCTCGTCGGCGAGACGACGAGGTGCCGATCGGGCTCCTCGCCTTCGCTGTGGGTCTCGACCCCGCCCCGTTCGCGCAGGTATTCGTGCACCAGGCGGCGCTCACTGGCCGTCATCGCGTCCAGCGCCACCGGCTTCCCGTCCCGGACAGCGTCTGTGGCGGCCTGTTCGGCCTGGCGCTCGAGCGCTTCCTGCCGACGTCCGCGATAGCCCTCCGCGTCGACGACGATCCGGCGGAGCTCGCCGGTGCGGGCGTGGACGATGCGTTGCGCAAGGTGCTGCACCGCGTCGATGGTCTGACCGTGCCGCCCGATGAAGAGCCCGAGGTCCTCACCGTCGAGGGTGCCGATCAGCTGCTCGCCGACCGTCTCCACCCGGACCGTGGCGGTGAGTCCCAACGCACCGGCGACGCGCTCGAGCAGGTCGGTGACCAGCTCGGCGTCCGTCGGGGTGCTCATCAACGACGCCGTCCGGAACGCTTCTTCTTCTTGGCTCGTGGTGGCGGCGGGGGGGCGGCGGTCCGGCTTCCGGCGGGCTTCGAGACGGGCTTGCTCGAGCCGCCCTTCGCCTGCGCGCCGGCCTTCTCGTCGGCTTCCGCCTGATCCGTGACGCGCTGTGTCAGCTTGCCGAACAGCCCCGGCATGCCGGGAGCCGCGTCGCCGTCACGCACCGGTGACACCAGCCCGCCCTCGGGGACGGGAGGCGGGCCGCGCAGGATCCCTGCCCGCTGGCGCAGGACGAACTGCTGGCCGACCGTCCACAGGTTCGTCGTGATCCAGTAGACGAGGAGGCCAGTCGGGAAGTTGATGACGAAGATCGTGAAGACGAACGGCAGCGCGATCATCAGCATGCGCTGGTTCTTGTCAGCCGTCACCGACATCAACACGCTCGACAGCAGCTGCGAGCCGATGTACAGGACGATCAGGATCACGAGGGTGCTTCCCGTGCCCTTGTCCGTGATGTCGTTGATGAAGAGGAACTGATGGGCGGTGCCCTGGGACACCTCCGAGCAGCTCGTGTTCTGCAGGGCGCTGCCCGTCGCCTTCCCGGCCGCCCGCAGGGCGTCCCCGCAGATGTCGAGCTTCAGGTCCTTGCGCAGCATGTAGAAGAGCGAGATGAAGACCGGCATCTGCGCCACCAGGGGCAGACAGGACCCGAACGGGTTGACCTGATGCTCCTGGTAGAGCTTCATCATCTCCTGGTTCAGGCGCTGCTTGTCGTCCTTGTACTTCGCCTGGAGCTTCTTCATCTCCGGCCCGAGGCGCTGCATGGCCTGCATGGAGCGGAACTGCCGCACGGTGAGCGGTAGCAGCAGCAGGCGCACCCCGACAGTCAGCGCGATGATCGAGAGGCCCCAGCCGAAGCCGACCGAGTCGTGGAAGAACTGGATCACCGCATCGAAGACGGCGATCAGTTGCTTCAGGACGGGGATGATGGCGAGGTGGGTCATTCAGCTCACAGGTTCGACGACGGTGGGGTCTACGGACGTTCGGTGATCCCGGTTGCATCCGCAGGGCCGGGATCGGAAGAGGCGCTGGTCGGCGACCTCGTCGAAACCCCCCGGGCTCCAGGGATTGCAGCGCAGGATGCGCCAGCCCCCCAGGACGAGCCCGCGCAGTATGCCGTACTGCTGGACAGCCTGTACGGCGTAGGTGGAGCACGTCGGCTCGTAACGGCAGCGCCGCGGGAGCGCCGGTGAGATCAGGCGCTGATAGAGGCGGATCGGGGCCAGGACCAGGAAGCGCATGCGCTCACGCCTTCGGAGCCTCGCCGGCGAGCTTGCCGAGAAGCTCACCGAGGGCCGTCCGAACGCCCGCGAGCCCCTCGCGCTCGGCCAGTTCCCGAGCCGGCGGCCGCGCCACGATGACCAGGTCCTGGTCGCCGGCGAGCTGCTGGGCGTCGAGACCGAAGGCCTCACGCAACAGGCGCTTGACGAGGTTGCGCTCGACCGCGCCGCCCACACGCTTGGAGACCGAGAGCCCCAACCGGGGGCCGTCGCCCAGCGCCTCGGTGCTGCCGACGACAGCGGCGGCACCGCGCGGGAAGACGTGGAGCACGAAGTAGCGGTTGCCGTGGGACCTGCCCTGGCGGTACACGCGCTCGAACTCAGCGGAGCGCGAGAGGCGCCCACTCCGTTTACGACGACGAACTGGCTGGCCCGCGTCGTCCACGGGCACGGCTAGACGGTGAGGCGCTTGCGACCCTTGTCGCGACGACGCTTGAGCACCGCGCGGCCGGCGCGGGTCTGCATCCGCTCGCGGAAGCCGTGGGTGCGTGCGCGCTTGCGCTTCTTGGGCTGATAGGTGCGCTTCATGGCTCTCAGACTTCGGGTCACCAGGCTGGCGACGGGGGACCTAGGGTAGCGGACGTCGCGTCCTGGGGAGGTCCCGGGGATTCACGCCCACGCGAGGTGGCAGACGGGCCGGACGGACTTTTGCGCGCGATTTGCGGCATGGCCCTCCGGACCGCCCCGCGAACCCGGTTCGGGGCGTTGGCCCTTTGCTATGTTCGCCGCCCCGCCGGTCCTGGAGGAGGACCCGGGTTCCTCGCCGTCCCCAACCGTCACTCCAAGGAGTCGTCTTCCCCTGTCGTGAGCCTGGATCTCTCGCATATCTGGCCCGAGATCCAAGCGGAGCTGCAGGTTGCGGTCGGCGTCTCGGCCTACGAGATCTGGCTCGCTCCGGTCGTTCCCGTCGCCTTCGACGACGGCGTCCTGCACGTCCGTGCACCGGCCGAGCTCCGCGCCTGGATCACCGATCGCTTCGCCGGCGTCCTGGACCGGGTCGCCTCGGCCGCGATCGGGGGGCTCGTCACCGTGCGGATCGACGCCGACGCCGGATCCGTGGCTGCCGCCCGCGACGTCGGGCGTCCCTCCCGCGGCACGGCGCCCGCGTCCCCCCCGCCGGCCGCGGACACCGCCCGCGACGTGCCGCTGAACCCGAAGTTCACCTTCGACCAGTTCGTCATCGGCGACACGAACCGCTTCGCCCACGCCTCGGCGCTGGCCGTGGCCGAGCTCCCGGGCTCCGCGTACAACCCGCTGTTCATCTACGGCCCGCCCGGGGTGGGTAAGACGCATCTGCTGCACGCCATCGGGAACTACGTCCAGCGGTACGGGGCCGGCCTGACCGTCCGGTACACCACGGTGGAGCGCTTCACGAACGAGTTCGTCTCCTCGCTGAAGTCGGGCGGCGGCGCCATGGACCGCTTCAAGGCGCGCCACCGTCACGCGGACGTGCTGCTGATCGACGACATCCAGTTCCTCCAGTCGAAGGCGAAGACGGAGGAGGAGTTCTTCCACACCTTCAACGCCCTCCACGAGGCCGGAAGCCAGCTCGTCATGACCTCCGACCGGCTGCCCGGGGACCTGGATGCCCTCGAGGACCGGATGCAGGCCCGCTTCGCCGCCGGCCTGGTGGCCGACATCGGCGCCCCCGATCCCGCCACCCGCCTCACCGTCCTGCGCAAGCGCGTCCACCACGACGCCATCGAGATCGACGACCCCGAGGTCCTGCCGCTGATCGCCGAGCGCATCACCGACTCGGTCCGCGCGCTCGAGGGCGCCCTCATTCGGGTGGTGGCGTTCGCCTCGCTGACGGGCCGGCGCCTGGACTGCGAGCTCGCCGACGAGGTCCTGCGCGGGCTCTACCGCCGCAGCGCCGAGGCCGGCGTCCCGTCGGGGCCAGGGACACCCCTGCGCGGCAAACGGCCCCCAGCCCCCGCGGTCACGGTCTCCCGCGTCCAGTCGCTGGTGTGCGAGACCTTCGGGCTGACGCGCGAGGAGCTGCTCTCCCCGGGACGCAGCGCCCGGGTGAGCTGGCCACGGCAGGTCGCCATGTACCTCGCCCGCGAGCTCACGGACGAGACGCTGCCCGCCATCGGCCGGCAGTTCGGAGGCCGCAACCACACCACCGTCATGCACGCGGTCAAAGCCACGACCAAGCGGATCGCCGCCGACCGCGAGGCCTTCGACGTTGTGCACAGCCTCACCGCACGCCTCCACGAGCGCGATCCCGACCGGCGGGACTGACAGACTCATGCACCGGTCCCATGCTGGCGATGTGCGCCCTTTTCCCGCATCACGCGGCGCTTCAGCTGACCTGCGCACATCTGCACACCCCCTATGACGTCTAACCCTGATCAGAGGTTCTCTTCGTGAAGCTCTCCACCACGAGCCAGCAGCTGCTCGGCCAGCTGCAGACCGTCTCCCGCGTCGCCTCGACGCGCTCGGCGGTCCAGGCGCTCTCCGGCGTCCAGCTCGACGCCTCCGGCACCACGGTCGAGCTCCGCGCGACCGACATGGAGCTCGCGCTGCGCGTCCCGCTGGAGGCCGACGTCGAGCGCCCCGGCACCGTCGTCCTCCCCGCCCGCCTGCTGCTGGACGTCGCCCGCCAGCTCCCGTCCGGGCCCGTCAGCCTCGAGTTGCGATCCGCCGAGCAGGACGTCGAGATCATCGCCGGCCCCGCGCGCTTCCAGCTGCGGACGCTCCGGGGCGAGGACTTCCCCCCGCTGCCGACGCCGGGCGGCGACGCCGTCGTCCAGGTGCCGGCGCTGCCGCTGGACGCCACGATCGACCGGGTCGAGCGCTCGGCCTCCAAGGACGAGACCCGCCCGATCCTCACCGGCGTGCTCGTCTCGGCGAACGGGACCCAGCTGCGGATGGTCGCCACCGACTCCTACCGGCTGTCGGTGAAGGAGACGACGCTCGAGGTGCCGCTCGTCGGTGAGCTCGAGGCGAACGTCCCGGTCCGCGCGCTCCAGGAGCTGCGCCGGCTCATCGCGGGGTCCGACGACCCGGACGTGCGCATCACCGTCCGCGAGAACCAGATCATCTTCGAGCACGGCGCGGCCACCCTCTCCTCGCGGCTCATCGACGGCCAGTTCCCGAACTATCGCCAACTGCTGCCCGACACCTACGAGCACGAGCTGCACGTCCCGGGCGACGAGCTCGCCGGCGTGGTCAAGCGCATCAGCCTGATGGCGCAGAAGAACGCGCCGCTGCGGCTGTCCTTCATCGAGGGGCAGGTCACGGTCTCGGCCCGCACCCCGGACGTCGGCGAGGCGAGCGAGCCGCTGCCCATCCCGTTCGCCGGAGAGCCCTTCGAGATCGGGTTCAACCCGGAGTACCTGAAGGACGGCCTGGAGAGCGTCGGGTCCGACGACGTCGTCCTGAAGCTCATCAGTCCGCTACGCCCGGGTCTCATCGAGTCGGGCGACGGCAGCGGGTTCCTGTACCTGATCATGCCGATCCGCCTGAACGTCTGAGCGCCGCGCCGTAGCCTGGACCCCGTGATCGTCACCCGCCTCAGCCTGCGGGACTTCCGCACCTACGACCGGGTCCAGGTGCCGCTCGGCCCCGGGCTGACCGTCGTCCACGGGCGCAACGGGGCCGGCAAGACGAACCTGCTCGAAGGTCTGTACTTCGGCTGCACCGCGCGGTCCTGCCGCACCTCGAACGAGCGTGAGGTGCTGCGCTTCGACGCGACCGCCGCCCGGGTCGAGGTCGAAGGCTGCGACCGGGACGGGGACCACACGCTCGCCGTCGGCTTCCAGCCCGGCGAGGACAAGCGCATCAAGGTCGACGGCGTGCCGGTCGCCCGGCTGCTGGACGCGAGCGTGCGCCCGCTCGTCAGCGTCTTCCTCCCGGAGCGCCTGGAGCTCGTGAAGGGGCCGCCTGCGTTGCGCCGCTCCCACCTGGATGCGGTCATCACCGCGTTGTGGCCGTCGCGGACGGCGAACCGGACCGGCTACCGCCAGGCGCTCGCGCAGCGCAACGCCCTGCTGACGCGGCTCAAGCACGGCCGCGGCAGCCGGGACGCGCTGGCGGCTTGGGACCTGGAGCTCGCCCGTCACGCCATCGCGCTGCGCGACGACCGCTCGCGGGCGATCGACCTGCTGCAGCAGCCGTTCGCGGAGGTGGCCGGGGAGCTCGGCCTTGCCGGGGTGCCGGAGCTCCGCTACCGGCCGCGGTCCCAGGCGACGAGCGCCGCCGGCTTCGCCGCCGAGCTCGGCGAGCGCATCGACAGCGACCTCGAGCGCGGCTTCACGGGCCACGGGCCGCACCGCGACGACCTCGCGCTGCTGCGGGACGGGCGCGAGCTGCGGGTCTACGGCTCTCAGGGCGAGCAGCGACTCGGCCTGCTGGCGCTGCTGCTCGCCGAGCGCGACGTCCTGACCGCCGAGCGCGGGGCCACGCCCCTGCTGCTGCTCGACGACGTGATGAGCGAGCTGGACGCCGGCCGCCGCGGGCTGTTGGTCGCCCGGATCACGCGGGCCGGCCAGTCGCTGGTGACGACGACGGACCTCGCGCACGTGCCGGGTGCCGAGGACGCGAGCGTCGTCCGGCTGCTGGTGACGCCCGGACGGGTCGAGACGGACGACGCGCGGACGCGCGCGGACGCGGCATGAGGCACCGCCCGGGACCCCGCGACATGCGGTCGGCCCTCGACGGGGTGCTCGCGCGGGTGGAGCCCAAGACCCCCCTGGCGAAGCTGCAGCGCGTCTGGCCCGGCGTCGTCGGCGAGGCGTTCGCGCCGCACGCGACGCCGACCGCGATGAGCGCCGACGGCGTGGTCCAGGTCAGCTGCGACGCCGCCGTCTGGGCCCAGGAGATCGACCTGCTGGCCTACGAGCTGATCGAGCGGCTGAACACCGAACTGGGCCCTGGAACCGTGCGGGACCTGCGCGCGCGAGCCACCGATTCGACCGGTTGGGCCCGCCAACGCCGTCCTGGTCGTCGAAGTAGTTGAGGAAAAGCGCGCTTTTGCAGGTCTTTCTGGGGAGTTATGCACACCTAACGGGGCCCCGCGCATGCTATAGTTCTGACCATCTGCTTCACCTGCCCCGGCCCAGCGTCATCCGACGCGCCGCCGGGGCTTTTCACTTCTGACGGAGGAACGCGTGGCTCGCGACGCTGACAACGACAAGCCCCCGGCAAGCGGGAGCTACGACGCGCAGGACATCACCGTCCTGGAAGGTCTGGAGGCGGTACGCAAGCGCCCCGGCATGTACATCGGCTCGACGGGTGTGCGGGGTCTGCACCACCTCGTGTACGAGATCGTCGACAACTCGGTCGACGAGGCGCTCGCGGGCAACTGCTCGCAGGTCGACGTGACGATCCACCCGGACAACTCGATCACCGTGGCCGACGACGGCCGCGGCATCCCGGTGTCCTTGATGGCCAAGGAGCAGCGGCCGGCGGTCGAGGTCATCCTGACCGTCCTCCACGCGGGCGGCAAGTTCGGCGACGGCGGCGGCTACAAGGTCTCCGGCGGTCTGCACGGCGTCGGCGCCTCCGTCGTCAACGCGCTCTCGGAGACGCTCTTCATCGAGGTCCGCCGCGACGGCTTCCGCTTCTCCCAGCGCTACGCGCGCGGCATCCCGCAGGAGGAGCTGCAGAAGAACGAGGCGACCTCCGAGACCGGGACGTCGATCACGTTCCTGCCCGACAACACGATCTTCGTCGACGAGACGGAGTACGACTTCCAGACGCTCGAGACGCGCCTGCGGGAGACCGCGTTCCTCACCAGGGGCCTGCGCATCTCGCTGTCGGACGAGCGCGGCGAGGGCAAGCGGGTCGAGTTCCACGCCGAGGGCGGCATCCGCGACTTCGTCGCCTACCTCAACGAGGGCAAGGAGCAGCTGCCCGGCAGCAAGAAGGTCATCTACTTCGACGGCGACTCCGAGAAGGAGGGCTACGTCGAGGTCGCCATGCAGTGGAACGGCACCTACCAGGAGTCGGTCTTCTCCTTCGCCAACAACATCAACACGCACGAGGGCGGCTCGCACATGTCGGGCTTCCGATCTGCGCTCACGAGCCAGATCAACAAGTGGGCCAAGGAGCACAACGAGCTCAAGGACAAGGATCCGGACCTCTCGGGCGAGGACATCCGCGAGGGCCTGACCGCGGTCATCTCGGTGAAGCTCGCGGACCCGCAGTTCGAAGGCCAGACGAAGACGAAGCTCGGCAACCCCGGCATGGCCGGCAACGTGCAGCGCGTCGTCAACGCCGGGCTGTCGGAGTTCCTGGAGGAGAACCAGGCCGAGGCGCGCGCGATCGTGCGCAAGGCGGTCCAGGCCGCACAGGCCCGCTCCGCCGCCCGCAAGGCGCGCGACCTGACCCGGCGCAAGAGCGCGCTGGAGAACTCGCGCCTGCCGGGCAAGCTCGCGGACTGCTCCGTCAAGGACCCGTCGCTCGCGGAGATCTTCATCGTCGAGGGTGACTCGGCCGGTGGCTCGGCCAAGCAGGGCCGCGACCGGCACACGCAGGCCGTCCTGCCGCTGCGCGGCAAGATCCTCAACGTCGAGCGCGCCCGCATCGACAAGGTCCTCGGCAACAACGAGGTCCAGGCGCTCATCACCGCCATCGGCACCGGGGTCCGCGAGGAGTTCGACATCGCGAACGCCCGCTACCACAAGATCATCCTGATGACGGACGCCGACGTGGACGGCGCCCACATCCGCACGCTGATCCTCACCCTGCTGTTCCGCGAGATGCCCGAGCTCTTCGAGGCCGGCTTCATCTACATCGCGAAGCCGCCGCTGTACAAGCTCAAGCAGGGTCGTAACGAGCGCTACATCGAGAAGGAGTCGGAGCTCGAGGAGGTCCTGCTGTCCGACAAGTTCGAGCGCTACGACGTGACGGACAAGACCGGGAAGCAGTTCAAGCTCACCGACACGCGCTGGCAGCGGTACAACCGCCTGCTCAAGCAGTTCGAGGGCTGGGGCTCGACGCTGCGCGCCGCGCACGGCCAGGACGTCGTCCGCTTCCTCACCGAGAGCGGGCTGCTCGCCGAGCAGGCCGCGGACCTCCCGTCCGCCAAGGCGATCTTTGAGCGCGAGGCCGCTGCCGGCGCGATCCTCGCCACCCAGCTGCTGGAGGAGTCGGAGGACCTGCTGCTCGTCAAGGGCGTGGAGACGAAGACGGGCCTGGCGTCCACGCACCGCATCCGGCGCTCGCTGTTCGACTCGGCGGAGTACCGGCAGTACGTGAAGATCCACGCGCAGCTCGTCGAGCTGGCGGGGACGCCGACCTTCTCCGTCACGCTCGCCGACCGCACCGAGACGGCGACGACCTTCGAGGAGCTGCGGCGCGCGGTCATGTCCGTCGCCCAGCGCGGCGTGACGCTCAACCGCTTCAAGGGCCTGGGCGAGATGAACGCCGAGCAGCTCGCCACCACGACGATGAACCCGGAGAGCCGCACGCTCGCGCAGGTGTCGATCGAGGACGCCGCCGAGGCGGACCAGATCTTCTCCAAGCTCATGGGTGACGTCGTGGAGTTCCGCAAGCAGTTCATCGAGGACAACGCGCTCGCCGCGACGATCGACGTCTGATCTTGTCCCTCGACCGCAGTGCCGGCAGCACCCGCAGGACCCGCCAAGCGACGAAGAAGCAGGTGACCTCACATGGCCATTGACACCCTGGACGGCGGCAACGTCGAACCGCGCGCGCTCGAGGACGAGATGCGCAGCGCGTACCTCGACTACGCGATGTCGGTCATCGTCGGGCGCGCGCTGCCCGACGTCCGCGACGGCCTGAAGCCCGTCCACCGCCGGGTCCTCTACGGCATGAACGACCTGGGCCTGCAGCCCAACCGGCCCTATTCAAAGTGCGCGAAGATCGTCGGGGAGGTCATGGGCAACTACCACCCCCATGGCGACTCGGCGATCTACGACGCCCTGGTCCGCATGGCCCAGGACTTCTCGATGCGCTACCCGCTCGTCGACGGCCAGGGCAACTTCGGCTCGGTGGACGACGACCCGGCCGCCGCCATGCGGTACACCGAGGCCCGCCTGACCCGGATGGCCACGGAGATGCTCCGTGACCTGGACATGGACACGGTCGACTTCGGGCCGAACTACGACGGCTCCCGCCGCGAGCCGCTCGTCCTTCCCGCGCGCTTCCCGAACCTGCTCGTCAACGGCTCGAGCGGCATCGCCGTCGGCATGGCGACGAACATCCCGCCGCACAACCTGCGCGAGGTCATCGACGCGACGGTCGCCTACATCGACGACCCGGACATCTCGCTCGACGGCCTGATGGAGCACATCAAGGGCCCCGACTTCCCGACGGGTGGGGTCATCCTCGGCTACGGCGGCATCCGCGACGCCTACGAGACCGGCCGTGGCCGCGTCCGGGTGCGCGCCCGCGTCGGCGTGGAGGACATCGGGAAGGGCAAGGAGGCGCTCATCGTCACCGAGCTGCCCTACCAGGTGAAGAAGGGCGGCGAGAGCGGGCTGATCGTGAAGATCGCCGACCTCGTGCACGACAAGAAGCTGTCGGAGATCTCCGACATCCAGGACGAGTCCGACCGCAACGGCATGCGGCTGGTCATCACGCTCAAGCGCGATGTCCTGCCCAAGGTCGCGCTGAACAAGCTCTTCAAGCACACCGCCATGCAGTCCACGTTCGGGGTGAACACCGTCGCGCTCGTCGACGGCGTCCCCAAGACACTGCCGCTGAAGGACCTGCTGCACGCCTACATCGGGCACCAGCGCGAGGTCGTCGTGCGCCGGGCGAAGTACGAGCTGGCGCAGAAGGAGGCGCGCGCGCATGTCCTGGAGGGCCTGCTCATCGCGCTGGACAACCTGGACGCGGTCATCGACCTGATCCGCTCCTCGCCCAACCGCGACGCCGCCCGCACCGGCCTGATCGAGAACTTCGAGCTCTCGACGATCCAGGCCGAGGCGATCCTCGCCCTGCGCCTGTCGCAGCTGACCGCGCTGGAGAGCGACGCGATCAAGCAGGAGCACGCGGACGTCACCGAGCGGATCGCGGAGCTCCGCGCGCTGCTCGGGGACGAGGCCGCCGTCCTCGCGCTCATCAAGGAGGAGCTCGCCGAGATCCGTGAGGCCTACGGCGACGAGCGCCGCACGCTGATCTCCCCCACCGAGGACGACCTCGACATCGAGGACCTGATCGCGGACCAGCAGATGGTCATCACGATCACGAAGACGGGCTACATCAAGTCGCTGCCGCTCGCGACCTACCGCCAGCAGCAGCGCGGCGGCCGGGGCGTGACCGGGATGGACATGAAGGACGGGGACTACATCGAGCACCTCTTCGTGTGCTCCTC
>JAOPZU010000361.1 GCA_025963955.1 Solirubrobacterales bacterium | reverse complement strand
CGCTGATCTGCGGCGTCGTGGAACGGGTCTCGAACTCGTTGCCACACGTGCACTTGACGTGAGATACGACGTAGTTCGGATGAATTTCGGTCTTCATGGTTCCGTCCAGGATAGCGGGGTGCCCGTTCCCCGGCGGACCGCTCGGACGCACGTCACAGACCGGCTCCGGGCCGGTCGGCCGGGGTAGGCTCGCGCCCTTGCCCGCCAAGCTCTACGTCGTCCACGGGTCACACCCGTGCAACACCGTCGCCAAGGCCCTGGAGCTGAAGGGGATCGCCTTCCGGAAGGTCGAGATCCCGCCGCCGGGCCAGGTCGTCGCGGTGCGGCTGATGTTCCCCGGCCGCACGGTCCCCGCGATCCGCTTCGAGGACGGGCGCAAGCTGCAGGGCTCCCGGGCGATCCTCGCGGAGCTCGACCGCCTGGTGCCGGAGCCGGCGCTGCTGCCGGCGGACCCCGCCGCCGCCGCGCGAGTGCTGGAGGCCGAGCGGTGGGGCGACGAGGTGCTGCAGCCGCTCGCGCGCCGCATCCTGTGGCCCACGTTGCGTGACAACGCCTCCGCGGCGCCGTCGTTCGGCGAAGGCGGCCAGCTGCCGCTGCCGGGCGCGATGCTGCGAGCGAGCATGCCGCTCATCGCCCGCCTGGAGATCCGGATCAACCAGGCGACGCCGGCGGCGGTCGCGGCCGACTTCGCGGCGCTGCCCGACTACCTGGCCCGCCTCGACGACTGGATCGCGGACGGCACGCTCGGGGGCGGGTCCCCCAACCGTGCCGACCTGCAGATCGCTCCGTCCATCGCGCTGCTGATGACGATGCAGGATCTTCGTGACCGGATCGCGGCGCGGCCGTGCGGCCGTCTGGCGGACCGGCACTTTACCGTGGGCGGGCACATCCCCGCGGGCGCGATCGCCCCCGAGCTCCTGCCGGCCTGAGACGTTCAGGCGGCCGGGACGTCGAGCGGCGGGCCCGCCGCGCGGACGCCCTCGTCCGGAGGAAGCGCGGCGAGCAGATCCCGCAGACGCGTGCCGTCGGGGATCGCGAGGTCCAGATCGAGGTCGAGCAGCGGGATGAGCACGAAGCGCCGCGAGGTCGCCTGCGCGTGCGGCAGCGTGAGCCGGTCCGACGTGAGCTCGAGGTCGCCGAGCAGCAGCACGTCGACGTCGATCGGGCGCGGCCCGTGGCGGATGGCGCCCTCCAGCTGGCGGCCGAGGTCGCGCTCGACGGTCTTGCACGCGTCGAGCAGCTCGAGGGGCTCGAGCGCCGTGGCGATCCGCAGGCAGGCGTTGAGGAAGTCGTCCTGGTCGAGGACCTCGCCGACGGGGTCGGTGTCGTAGGTCGAGGAGGACGCGAGCACGCGAACGCCGTGGGCACCCAGGGCCTCGACCGCCGCCTGGAGGTTGCCGCGGCGATCCCCGACGTTGGACCCGATGCCGAGGTAGCCGGTGCGCTCCTGGCTCATGACGCCGCCATCTCCGCCGCGCGCAGCAGGTGCAGCTGCCGGCTCTGGGCCAGGAGGGTGCCGTCCGGCGCCCAGATCCACCCGTCCTCCTCGGCGTACCCGTGCGCGGCGGTGCGCGAGACGAAGCGCGCCAGCACCTGAGTTTCTGGCGGGAGCGCCGCGGCACCGACCGGGTCGCGGAAGTGGATCGTCAGCTCGATCGTCGGCGCCAGGGCGGGATAGGAGAGGTAGGCGAAGACCGCGGGCAGCCAGGCGTCCACGAGCAGCGCGAGCAGCGGGCCGTCGAAGGGCACGGGCTCGCGCAGGCGCAGGTAGCCGCCGCTGTCGGCCTCCGGGGCACCACTGAACACGCGCCCCCCGATCGCGCGCCGGACCTCGAGCCGGCGGGAGATGGGCGGGAAGCGCGGGTCGTCCCGGGCGGGCGTCAGCTCGTCGGCGGGCACGACCACCGGCGGGGGCGTGCGGAAGTCCGCGGCGGCCTCGAACGGCCCGCCGAAGGCGCCCATGGCCAGGACGCACGGCCGCCCGTCCTGTTCCAGGCGGGCGGTGCAGGTCGACATCGTGCGGCCCGTGCGCTCGACGGTCACCCGCACCTCGAGCGGCCCCGGCCGTGGCGCCCGCAGGTAGTGCAGCGTCAGCGACCGGGCCTCCCGCGCCGGGTCGTCGACCTCCGCGAGCATCGCCCGCAGGACGATCGCGGCGAGGTAGCCGCCGTTCGGCCCGGTCGGCGCGGACCAGTCGGGTGAGCAGGTGGCGTCGTACCGCCCTTCCCCGCGCGGGGCGACCGCGGTGTCCCGGAGGAAGGCGGGGATGGTGCTCGCGGGCATGGCGTGGCGTCCTCGGACGGCGTCCGCGTCAGGAGCGGAGCTGCCGCCAGACCTCGACGGAGACCTCGGAGACCGGGAGCGCGATCGGCGGCTCGGGCTTGGAGGCCTTGACCCAGACCTCCTCCGCCGCGAAGTCGGCGAGCAGCCGGTCGGCGATCGCCGAGCACAGGCGCTCGAGCGTCTTGTACGAGCGCTGCTGGGCGACGAGCGCGACGGTGTTGCAGACCTCGCCGTAGTCCACGGTGTCCTGGACCATGTCGGTGACGGTCGCGTCGCACTCGCCGACCTCCAGGCGCAGGTCCAGGACCAGCCGCTGGCCGATCTCGCGCTCGGCCGCGCTGACCCCGTGGTGGGTGTACAGCGACAGGCCGGTCACCTCGATCGTGACCTCGGTCTGCGGACCCTCGTCCTCGTCGAACGGGTCCTCGTCGAGTTCGAGGTCGTCCTCCTCGAGCTCGTCGTCGTCGTCGCGGTCGTGCTCAGGCGCCATGGGCGCGCAACGTAGCAGCCGCGACGAGCAGGGCATCGCGTGCCGCGGCCACGTCGTGGACGCGGAAGACCCGCGCCCCGTGCGCGTACGCCAGGACGTTGGCCGCGATCGTCGCGGGCACGCGCGTCAGCGGATCCTCCCGTCCGGTGATCGTCCCCAGGAAGGACTTCCGCGAGGCGCCGACCACGACCGGGAAGCCGAGTGCGGCGATCCGCTCCAGCCCCGCCAGCAGCTGCAGGTTGTGCTCGACGCTCTTGCCGAAGCCGATTCCCGGATCGACCTGGATGCGCGCCTCCGCCACGCCGGCGCCGACTGCGGCGGCCACGCGCGCCTCGAGGAAGGCCCGCACCTCGTCGACCACGTCCTCGTAGTGGGGCGCGTGCTGCATCGTGCGCGGCTCGCCCTGCATGTGCATCAGGCAGCAGTCGCAGCCGCGGTCGGCCACCAGACCGGCGAGGTCCGGATCACCGCGCAGCGCGGTGACGTCGTTGACGTAGGTGGCGCCGGCGTCGAGCGCGGCGGCGGCGACCGACGCCTTCGTCGTGTCGATGGACAGCTGCGCCGCGGTGCCGGCCGCCGCCAGCCCCTCCAGGACCGGGACGACGCGCGCGACCTCCTCCTCCGCGCCCACGGGCCGTGCCCCGGGACGGGTGGACTCACCGCCGACGTCGAGGATCCCCGCCCCGTCGGCCACGAGCGCCAGCCCGTGCGCGACGGCCGCCGCGGGATCGAGCCACCGCCCCCCGTCAGAGAACGAGTCCGGGGTGACGTTGACGATGCCCATGAGGACGAAGTCCTGCATCGAGACGACCCTACGCACCGCGAGCGAGCTTCGGCTTCCGCGCCGACGGGTCCGGCCGGGAGCGGCCGCGCGCCCCTCCGGAGCGGCTCCGGTGGAGCGAGGGACGAGCGGAGCCGAGCGGAGGAGGGGCGCGGGGCCGCGGACGGCCCGGCCCTACGCCAGCTCCGGCTTCTCCGGCAGCTCCAGCGACCGCGCTTCCGCCCCAGCCAGCCCGGGACGCGGCAGGCCGCGGGGCGCCTCGGCGCGGGTGCGGTCGGCGGCAGCGGGCGCAGGCGGCAGCGTGTTCGCAGCCTCGGCGTCGGCGGCGGCGAAGACCTCGGCCTCCGCCTTCCCGTCGAGCAGCGCGAGGAACTCGTCAGCCTCGATGGTCTCGCGGCGCAGCAGGACCTCGGAGATCGAGTTCAGGTGCTCGCGATGCTCCGTCAGGATGTCCTTGGCCCGCTGGTGCGCGGACTCGACGATGCGCCGGATCTCCTCGTCGATGTCGCGGGCGATCTCGTCGGAATAGTCGGGCTCGGTCTGGAACTCCCGGCCCAGGAACGGCTGGCCGTGGTCGTGCCCGAAGACGCGCAGGCCGAGCTTGTCGCTCATGCCGAAGCGCATGACCATCTGCTTCGCGGTCGACGTGACCTTCTCGAGATCGTTCGAGGCGCCCGTCGTGATCTCGCCGAAGACGATCTCCTCGGCCGCACGGCCGCCGAGCGTCATGGCGATGGAGTCCACGAGCTCGCCGCGGGTCGTGAGGAACTTGTCCTCCGACGGCATCGAGATGGTGTAGCCGAGCGCCTGGCCGCGGGAGATCACGGAGATCTTGTGGACGGGATCGGAGTGCTCGAGGTAGTGGCCGACGATCGCGTGGCCCATCTCGTGGTAGGCCGTGATCAGCCGCTCCTTCTCGCCCATAACCCGCGTCTTCTTCTCGGGGCCGGCGATCACGCGCATGATCCCCTCCTCGAGCTCGATCTGGGTGATCTCGCGCTTGCCGATGCGGGCGGCGAGCAGGGCGGCCTCGTTGACGAGGTTGGAGAGGTCGGCACCGGTGAAGCCCGGCGTCTGGCCGGCGAGCGTGTCGGTGTCGATGTCCTTGGCCAGCGGCTTGCCGCGGGTGTGGACGTCGAGGATGCGCTGGCGGCCCTTGCGATCGGGGCGGTCGACGGCGATCTGGCGGTCGAAGCGACCGGGCCGCAGAAGCGCGGGGTCCAGGATGTCGGGCCGGTTGGTGGCCGCGATCATGATGATGTTGTCCTTGGACTCGAAGCCGTCCATCTCCACGAGCAGCTGGTTGAGCGTCTGCTCGCGCTCGTCGTGGCCGCCGCCCATGCCGGCGCCGCGATGACGGCCGACGGCGTCGATCTCGTCCATGAAGATGATGCAGGGCGAGTTCTGCTTCGCCTGCTCGAACAGGTCACGCACGCGCGAGGCGCCCACGCCGACGAACATCTCGACGAAGTCCGAGCCTGCGATGGAGAAGAACGCCACGCCGGCCTCGCCGGCGACGGCCCGCGCCAGGAGCGTCTTGCCGGTGCCGGGAGGGCCGTAGAGCAGGACGCCCTTCGGGATCCGGGCGCCGAGCGCCTGGAACTTCTTGGGGTTCTCGAGGAACTCCTTGATCTCGTGGAGCTCCTCGACGGCCTCGTCCACTCCGGCGACGTCGCGGAAGGTGATCTTCGGCGAGTCGACCGACAGCCGCTTGGCCCGGGACTTGCCGAACGACATGACCTTCGAGCCGCCGCCCTGGACCTGATTCATCAGGAAGATCCAGAACCCGATGAAGATCAGGAACGGGAGCAGGTAGGTCAGGAGCGACAGCCAGCCGTTCGTCTTGCGGCCCTGGATGTCGTAGTCCTGGATGTTGCCCTGGGCCTTGGCCGCCTGCAGCTGCTTCTCGAGCTGGGACGCGCCCTGATCGGTGAAGCCGACGTCGTAGGAGGAGCCGGTGACCGGCTTGACCGTGACCGTGTTGTTCTTCGTCTTCAGCGTCGCGGACTTGACCTTGCCCGTGTTCAGCTGGGCGATGAAGTCACCGTACGTCTGCTTTGGGGAGTCCGAGCTCGGACTGATCAACTTCTGGGCGAAGAAAGCGAGCACGACCACGATCAGGATCGGGAAGGCTGCGCTCTTGAAGAAGCGGCTCATGGGTAGACGACCAAGCGTAGCAGGGGGTTCTGGGCTGACGGGCCGGTCCGCGGCACGTCCATGACTACGTGCGGCGGGCGCTTTCGGAGCATCGCGATTACGTCTGAAGGGCGGCGACGTAGGGCAGGTTGCGGTACTTCTCGGCGATGTCGAGCCCGTAGCCGATGGCGAAGCGATCGGGGATCTCGAAGCCGACGTAGCGCGGCTCCAGGTCGACCTTGCGACGCTCGGGCTTGGTCAGCAGGGCGCAGACCTCGAGCGTCCGCGGGCTCCGCGCGCCGAGGTTCCGCAGCAGGTACTGCAGCGTCAGCCCGGAGTCGACGATGTCTTCCACGATCAGCACGTCCAGGCCCTCGATGGGCCGGTCCAGGTCCTTCAGGATCCGGACGACGCCGCTGGAGTCCGTGGCCGAGCCGTAGGAGGAGACGGCCATGAAGTCGACTTCGCACGGGCTCGAGATCTGGCGCATCAGGTCGGCCAGGAAGAAGACCGCGCCCTTCAGGACGCAGACCAGGAGCAGCTCGCGGCCCTCGTAGTCACGGGAGATCTCCTCGCCCAGCTCCCGCACCCGACGCTTGAGGTCGTCGGCCTGGACCATGATCTCTTCGATGACCGGCTCGCGCATTGGGCCGCACCCTACCCGTCGTCCGGCCGGAGGGCCGTGCGCGGGGCGGCCGTCCTATTCGCGCCTGTACGGCACGCCGTCGGCCGCCGGCGGGACCGACCGGCCGATGACGCCCGCGACCGCCACGAGCGTCAGGACGTAGGGCAGCGCCTGCAGCAGGGTGGCGACGCTCTCAGCGCCCGGGGTCAGCTGCGGCAGGCGCTGGGCGAGCGCGCTGGAGAAGCCGAACAGCAACGTCGCGGCCAGCAGCCCACCCGGCCGCCAGCGCCCGAAGATGAGGGCGGCGAGCGCGATGAAGCCCTGGCCCGCGGACATGTTCGGGGTGAAGGAGTGGTTGAACCCGATGGACAGGAACGCGCCGCCCATCGCCGCGAGCGCGCCCGACGCGATGACGGCGACGTACCGCGTGCGGTAGACCGAGATGCCGACGGTCTCCGCGGCGCGCGGGTTCTCCCCCACCGACCGCAGCCGCAGGCCGGCGCGCGTGCGGAAGACGAGCAGCCACACGAGGCCGACGAAGATCAAGCTGAGCCAGACGAGCAGGTTGAGCTGGTGGAAGGTCTCGCCCAGGAAGCCGAGCGACTCGGTCGGCAGCGTGACGCCCGGCACCTGCGGCAGGTCGTTCGGCGTGCCGTCCGCCCCGTACCGGTCGACGTACAGGTACCCCGTGAGGCCGAGCGCGACGAAGTTCAGCGCGGTGCCCGACACGATCTGGTCCGCGCCGACGTGGATGGCGAAGACCGCGTGGACCGCCGCCAGGACCGCCCCCGCGAGGATGCCGATCAGCAGGCCGAGGAACCATGACCCGGTCTGGTCGGCACCGAGGGCGGCGAAGAACGCGCCCATCAGCATCATGCCCTCCAGGGCGATGTTGACGACGCCGGCGCGCTCGGAGACGAGGCCGCCGAGCGCCGCGAAAGTCAGCGGACAGGCGAAGCGCAGGGTGGCGGCGCCGAGGCTGCCCCAGGAGACCGCCGCCTCCAGCCCGCCGACCGCCGTCCGGGAGGCGCCGTAGCCGAGGCCGACGCCGAGCAGCACGCTCAGGACCGCGGCGACGCCGAGCTTGCGCTCGCCGCCGCGCAGTGCGACGCCGGCCGCGAGCAGGCCGGCGATCCCGAGGAGGATCGTGGGAACGAGGGAGCGGACCGTGAGCGGCGGGAGGACGACGAAGAGGGCGAGGCCACCGGCGAGGACGCCGAGCCAGCCGGCGGTGATCGCCGGGCGGGTGCGCGCGCGACCGAACAGGCCATCCGGTGCGGGTCCGCCGGCGGGGCCCAGGACCTGGGTGCTCACGGTGCGGTCACCGAGCCGAGGGTGGTCGG